>CALWNA010000155.1 GCA_944382505.1 uncultured Lachnospiraceae bacterium | reverse complement strand
ATTATAAATTGAATCTCGGCCCGGCCTTTTTCAATATCAGAATGAAGACCGATTTCCATTTTTTCTATGTCATACTTTTCCATTATATTCACGTTAACCGTTCCAAATAATCCCGAATTTAAATTTTTTAACACAGAACCGATTTTATTTTCATCATTATATGCAATGGTTCCGCACAAGCCACCCGGTTTTCCCTTTTTTCCCTTTTTTATTCCCCATATATTGGCATTGTAAATACTTCCTCCACTGGAACTCAACAGTTTTCCCGTATCGATATCACTGATGCCATGTCCCAATGCCGCAAATTTTCCGTCTTCTGTGATAAACGTCATCGTTCCAATTCCCTGAGAGTCGTCTCTCACCCAAATCCCCAACATATATTCCCCTTCGCTGCTTTTTACGGGATTTATTGTTACGTTCCTGACCGAATTTTCACTATTAATCGTAAGTTTTACAGGATTACTGCCATTTTCATTAATTAAGTATGTCAGTTGAGATTTATTACTGACATTTATTCCATTGAAATTGGTAATATACTCTCCTTCTTTCACAATTTCTTTGGAAGGTGATACCATATTTCCATTTTCATCCTCAAACTCACCGGAATTTATAATCATTACTCCCTGAGTTTTTAAATATAAACCTACCGGCAGTCCTATCGGATAAGCGTATGTTTTATCCACAACCTTAACGTTTGTATTTTTAATCGGAATAATTCCAAACAATTTATATTTTCCTGTATAAACGCCGCTTTCGCCTGAATGAATGTTATTTTTACCCGTAAAGCTGATTTGGTCATTTTCATCCACTTCCAGCGATACCGGCATAGAAAAATCATATCTGGTATCTTGATTGGCATTTACAAAAATTGTATCCGGTAAGTCATTGCTAATATACAAAATTCCTGACACAATGATGATAAGCAGCGCCAGTAAAATAGAATATATCAGACATTTTTTATATTTTTTTCTTCTCATGACAGTTTCTCCTTTAATTTTTTATCTTTTCAAACAAAAAGAAGGAAGTTTCCCGCTTCCTTCTTAATATGTGTAGATTATTTTGTTTAAACCAAGTTACATTTTGTCCGGTCTGCCATATCTTTCATTTCTGTCGCATGCATAATTGCAGCTTTTGTCACTTCATTTCCTCCGTTAATACGTATTAACTCTTCAATGGATTGTTGTCTGTTAAGTCTCTTAATCGAAGTAACCGTTGTATTTTCTTCCACTTTTTTTTCAATCAGATAATGATTATCTGCCATTGCCGCGATTTGTGACAAATGTGAAATGCACAAGACTTGATGATTTTTACTTATTTTTGCCAGTTTTTCTGCTACCATCTGTGCTGTCTTCCCGCTGATTCCGGCATCAATTTCATCAAAAATAAGTGTTTCAATTTCATCCTCGCCAGCAAGAATTGATTTTATTGCAAGCATAATTCTTGACAGTTCACCGCCGGAAGCAACTTTTGCCAAAGGTTTCAACGGTTCTCCCGGATTGGTGGAAATTAAAAATTCCACACGGTCAAATCCTTTTTCTGTAATATTATCTTTTTTTGTTATGTCAATTCTAAATTCAACAGCTATAAAATTTAAATCTGTTAATGCCTGTTTTACAAGTTTTTCCAATTCTTTCGCCGCCAATTTTCTCTTGCCGGATAATTCTTCACAAAGTATATTCAGCCTGTCTCTTGACTGCTCCATTTGAATACGAATCTGCTCTATTTCATCCGCAGCATTCTGAAGTCTGTCCAGGTATTCTTGCTTGTCATCTCTGTATGCAAGAATTTGTTCGATTGTCTTGCCATATTTCAATTTAAGATGATTCATGACATCCAGTCGTTCTTCCACCTGTTTTATATATTCCGGCTCAAACTCCATCTCTCTGTTATATTCATAAATTTCGGTCTGCAAATCACGGCACATAGAATCCATGTCATATAATATGCTCTGAAACTGGTCTGTCTTTTTATCAAAACCTTTGATACGGTTTATATCCATAATGGCCCTATTTAGTATTTCCCCTATGCCGCTATCTGATTCATAAGACAAAAAATGATATATTTCTGACAATGTAGAAACAATTTCTCTGCTGTTAGATAATTTTTTATAAACTTCTTCAAGTTCCTTATCCTCTTCCGGTTTCAATTTCGCAGAATCAATTTCATTAACCTCATATTGAGCAAATTCTATTTCTCTGGCTCTTGTTCCTTCATCAATGTCATATTCGTCATACTTCTTTTTCAATTCAACATATTTTAAATATTCAGCCTGCAATTGTGCTGAAATATCATGAATTGTATCTTTTGCAAATTTATCCAGTATTGTCAGATGATTATTTGTATACAATAAGGACTGATGATCGTGCTGTCCATGAATATCCACCAATAATGACATTACATTTTTTAATGTATTTAAATTTACCGTTTCCCCGTTTATTTTTGATATGCTTCTTCCCTCAGAAATTTTACGGGTAACAGTGACAAGATTGTCCTGTTCCATATAAATATCCAGATTTTTAATTTTTTTTGCGCATTTTTCACCAACTTGAAAAGTCAGCTCCACAAGAGAATAATCTGTTCCTCTTCGAATCATATCTTTGGAAGCTTTTTGTCCCAACGCAATATTGACCGAACCCAAAATAAGAGATTTCCCTGCCCCGGTCTCTCCTGTAAGCACAATAAGTCCATTTGTAAAATCCACATCAACTTCTTTGATTAACGCAAGGTTTTTTACATGTAAATTAATTAACATTTATCCTCCTTTTTGTGCCTCTCTCCATGATTTATCATCTATTATCCGATAAGGTTTTCTAAATAATCTTTCACCTTTTCAGCCTCTTCCGCCTCACGGATAACACACATAATAGTGTCATCGCCTGCAATACAACCGAGTATTTCTTTCATGTCAATGGCATCAATGGCTGCACCCACAGCCATTGCCATACCGGAAACTGTTTTTATTACAATAATATTCTGTGATATCTCAACAGATAAAATACCATCATTTAAAACCCGCTTAAATTTATTATTGAGTGTTGTCGCCGTACCATTGGGCACTACATATTTTTGTTTTTCTCCATTTGCTGCAGTTTTTGTCAGATTTAATTCCCTGATGTCTCTTGAGACCGTTGCCTGTGTCACTGCAAAACCACTCTCTACAAGCAGTTTTGCCAGTTCCTCCTGGGTTTCAATATCATAATCGGAAATTAATTCTATGATTTTTCGTTGTCGCTTCGTTTTCATATCAATCACCTATTTTTATTTATCTTTATTTGTCTGAAGAAATCTA
>CALWNA010000154.1 GCA_944382505.1 uncultured Lachnospiraceae bacterium | reverse complement strand
TCTGGCATGTGATATGCCGGATAAAATTGCGGAGATTTATCAACTTGCAGAGCAGATTAAGAAAGATTTTTATGGAAACAGAATCGTTCTCTTTGCGCCATTGTATTTGTCAAACTATTGTGTCAATGGCTGTGTGTACTGTCCATACCACGGTAAAAATAAGCATATTGCAAGAAAAAAACTGTCGCAGGAAGATGTTATCAAAGAAGTGACTGCCTTGCAGGATATGGGGCATAAACGTCTTGCGATTGAGGCGGGAGAAGACCCGGTCAACAATCCGATAGAATATATTTTGGAGTGTATTAAGACAATATATAGCATTCAACATAAAAACGGTGCTATCCGCCGTGTAAATGTAAATATTGCGGCGACCACAGTGGAAAATTACCGGAAGTTAAAAGATGCCGGAATTGGGACATACATACTGTTTCAGGAGACATATCATAGAGAAAGTTATGAAAAGCTCCATCCTGCCGGACCAAAGCACGATTACGCATATCATACGGAAGCTATGGATCGCGCGATGGAAGGTGGAATTGATGATGTGGGGCTTGGTGTGTTATTCGGTCTGGAAATGTACCGTTATGAGTTTGCAGGGCTTTTAATGCATGCAGAACATTTGGAGGCAGTACACGGTGTAGGACCTCATACAATTAGCGTACCTCGAATCAAGCATGCGGATGATATTGATCCGTCAGCATTTGATAATAGCATTAGCGATGAAATCTTTGAAAAAATTTGTGCGCTTATCAGAATTTCCGTTCCTTATACCGGAATGATTATTTCTACCAGAGAAAGCAAAGAGGTACGGGAAAAGGTACTGCACCTTGGCGTATCGCAGATCAGCGGCGGCTCCCGCACAAGTGTTGGAGGATATCTGGAACCGGAAGATGAAGATGACAGGTCAGAACAATTTGACGTCAGTGATAAGCGGACATTGGATGAAGTTGTAAACTGGTTAATGAAGTTGGGGTATATTCCAAGTTTTTGTACTGCCTGTTATCGGGAGGGAAGAACCGGAGACCGTTTTATGCGTTTATGCAAAAGCGGACAAATCCAGAATTGCTGCCACCCAAATGCGCTCATGACATTGAAAGAATATCTGGAAGATTATGCTTCGGCGGAGACAAGACAAATCGGATTGGATCTGATTGACAGAGAATTAGAAAACATCCCGAATGAAAAGGTAAAAAAAATAGCATACGAACACATTCATGATATTTCTGAAGGAAAGCGGGATTTCAGATTTTAAGAGGGAGAAAAAATGACAGCAACGTTAAACGAGACACCAAGGGCGGAACGCCTTCACATTGGATTTTTTGGAAAAAGAAACAGCGGAAAATCTTCGCTGATTAATGGATTTACAAGACAAAATGTGTCCATCGTGTCGGATGTGGCAGGAACTACAACAGATCCTGTTTACAAGGCTATGGAGATATATCCGCTGGGACCTTGTGTTATCATTGACACAGCAGGGTTTGATGACGAAGGAGGATTGGGAGAAAGCCGTGTGGAAAAAACACGTCTCGCGGCAGAAAAGACAGATGTGGCGGTGATTGTCTGTGCCGATAAAGAAATCAGCAGGGAACTGAAATGGTATCGATATTTTCAGAAAAAAAATACGCCGGTTCTAATGGTCATTAATAAATCAGATATCTTAGAAAATGTTGAAGAAATTGCAGAATTGATAGAACAGGAAATAAAACAGTCTCCGATTATCGTCAGTGCAAAAAATAATGAGGATATAGAAAAGGTTCGTCATGGCTTAATTGCTTTACTTCCCGAAAATTATGGTGAACGCCTGATTACCGGAACGCTTGTGAAGGAAAATGATGTTGTCCTGCTTGTAATGCCACAGGATATTCAGGCACCAAAAGGGAGACTTATTCTCCCACAGGTTCAGACACTGAGAGAACTTTTAGATAAAAAATGCATTGTTATCAGTGTAACAACGGACAAACTGACAGCGGCGTTGGATGTAATGAAAAAAATGCCAAAGTTAATTATAACGGACTCCCAGGCATTTTCTTATGTGTATGAGAAGAAACCCAAGGAGAGTATGCTGACTTCCTTTTCGGTATTGTTTGCAGCCTATAAAGGAGATTTGCCGTATTATGCAGAGGGAGCAAAGATATTGGACAGACTTACGCCGGATTCAAAAGTTTTAATTGCGGAGTGCTGTACCCATGCACCGTTAAAGGAGGATATTGGAAGGGAAAAGCTTCCGCGTATGTTGAAAAAAAAGGCGGGGAATCTTTCCGTGGACATTGTAAGTGGAACTGATTTTCCCGAGGATCTGTCAAAATATGATTTGATTATTCAGTGCGGAGCATGTATGTTCAACAGAAAATATGTTATGTCAAGAATAGAGAGAGCAAAAAAACAGGGAATTCCAATGACAAATTATGGTGTGGCCATTGCACATCTGACAGGAATTTTATCCAAGATTACATTTACAGAATAATATATTTTTGGAATGGTGTAAGAGATTAATACAGATACTTTAACATAATATATTAAAAAATCAGGAAAAAGTTTCAGTTTAGGACAAAAGATAGGAGTGTGAAGAGAGAGATGAAGACGATAAAAGTATATTCCGGAATTGCGCGATTACCGGAAGGGCTGGCATCGGATAAGATTACAGAAGGATGCATGGTTCTTGAGGGCGGTGCTTTCAGAGGCGTATATGAGGAAGGTGTACTGGATGCACTGATGCAGCAGGATATTAACATGCAGTGTACGATTGGAGTGTCGGCCGGAGCGCTAAATGGTATACACTATGTTGCCGGGCAGATAGGAAGAGCGGCAAGAATTAATCTGACATACAGACATTACAATCAGTATGTGGGAGTTGAGGCTTTAAAGAAAAATAAAGGAGTAATCGGATTTCATTTTCTTTTTAATGGTCTTGAAAAAACGGATCCATTTGAGGAAGAACGTTTTAAGACGCCGGGAAAAAAATTTGTGGCGGTTGTTACAAACTGCCTGACAGGAAATGCGGAATATATCGACCGGGATAATTGTGGCGATATCTATCAGGCAATACGGGCATCTGCATCGATGCCTTACGTTTCCAAGATGGTGAATGTAGATGGAATCCCGTGTCTTGACGGCGGGTGTGCCTGCAAAATTCCTTATCGTTGGGCACTGGATAACGGGTACGAAAAAATTATCGTTATTAAGACCAGACCGGATAGTTATCGAAAAAAAACGAGCGGTGACAGAAAAAAATCCATGATAAGAAAGTTATATCATAACTATCCGGAATTTGCCGAAGCATTAATTAACAGTGATACAATTTATAATTCCCAGTGCGATGAGATAGAAAAATTAAGAAGGCAGGGACGCATTTTTGTTATTAGTCCTTCAGGACCTGTGAAAGTAGGAAGACTGGAGGGCAATATGGAGAAGCTTGGAGAATTATACCATATGGGATATCGGGATGGTATGAAACAAATAGAGGCGCTGAGAGCGTATCTGAAAAAATAAAAATAGTATAGGAGATTTGCTCATAAACATAACCCGGAATACAGAAGAGTACAAAACAAATTAATTCTGTTCATAATTAAGGTGAAGAAGGTGAAGCAGATGAATTGTCATACAAAGATTATCGAGACAGAAAGATTGACATTGCGTCCTTGGGAAGAAAGTGATGCCGAATCTTTATATGAATATGCAAAGAATCCCAATGTAGGCCCCATAGCAGGGTGGCCCGTACATACAAGTGTAGAAAATAGCCGGCAGGTTATTAAGGATGTATTATCTAAGGAATATACATATGCTATTACATTGAAAAAGCAAGACAAAGCCATCGGATGCATTGGGCTGATGCTTGGGAAAAACAGTAATTTTAACTTGCCTGATGGGGAGGCGGAAATCGGATATTGGATCGGAGAACCCTATTGGGGAAATGGATATGTGCCGGAGGCAACAGCGGAGCTTATGAAGTTTGGCTTTGAAAAATTAAAATTGCATAAGCTATGGTGTGGATATTTCGACGGCAACTATAAGTCGAAACGCGTGCAGGAAAAGTGTGGTTTTCGTTATCATCATACAAACAAAGATGTAAAATTGGAAATGATGAACGATACGAAAACAGAACATATTAATTGTATTTCTTATGATGAATGGAAATGTAAGTGGGAAAAACAAGATTTGAATACGAAAATCTGAGTGACATACGTTATCAAAGGAATATTATTGACCGCCCCTGAATATTAAAAAATTAATTTTAGACAGAATATGCCTGTAAATGTAAATATTTAGTGAAATTTATTTAAAGAACGCCTTGTTTTTAAGACTTTCGAAGATTGATGTGCTATACTTTGTGCAGAATAAAATTTTGAGTGAATATATAGGGCATGTAAGGGAGAAAATATTAAATATAGATAGTTGTAAGGATGGTATATGACAAAAAATAAGGGGCATGAAATAATAAAAGAAAATAATTCTAATAAACATACGGTTTCGAAAATGCCGGACAAAGGAATGAATGACAGGCACAAGAAAATTGTAAGTATTATAGGATTTATAATATTTATTGTGTTCACGGGGCTGGTAGCGTGGCTTATAGGCAAACCATTGTTTCGGTATGCAGATGAACCGGAGCAGTTCAAAGAGTGGGTTTCTGCGTATGGGATGTGGAGCTGGCTTGTATGTATCGGAATGATGGTTCTTCAGATTGTAATAGCCATTATTCCTGGAGGAGCACTGGAGATTGGCGCAGGATATGCCTTTGGTGTTGTGGAAGGATCAATCCTGTGTATCATTGGTTCTATCATAGGGTGTGCACTTGTCTTTCAGTTTGTGCGAGTTTTCGGCGTGAAATTAGTGGAAGCTTTTTTTTCCATAGAAAAAATACATTCATTAAAGTTTTTAAGGAATGAAAAAAAGAGAGATATTCTGGCATTTATTATATTTTTAATACCGGGGACCCCAAAAGATTTACTCTCTTATTTTATGGGGCTGACAAATATGAAAATGTCAAGATGGCTGTTGATTTCAACCATAGCAAGGACGCCTGCAATAATTGTCAGTGCGATGGGCGGAAACGCCCTTGGAAGTCAAAGATATACCATGGCGATTATTGTGTTTATTATTATCATCCTGATTACGGTAGCAGGAATGATTTTTTACAGAAAACTGTGCAAAATGCATGCAAATAAAAAAATTAAAAACTAAAGCATGCTGTTCCACAGAGGGTTTCATAAAAAGAACAATATTTATCGGCCAGCGTTACAATGTAACTCTCTTTATATTTGGGGAGGCTGATATTTAACGGGAACATATGCTTTTCAATAATGTCCATTTCAATAGGATTTAAATCAAAGTCCCTTGTAGCATTTGCAAGGGCTTTTTTTGCGTGATGAAATCCGTGCCATTTATGGGAGTTATCTTTTTTGTGCCAGTCATATAAAAAATAGTCATGGAGGAGAGCGCCACGGATAAGACTGTTATAGTCGCAATGAATATGAAATTTTTTAGCGAGATAAAAACTGACATATGCAACAGCAACACAGTGCTCAAGGCAGCTTGTATTTCCGTGCTGAATATATTTATCCATACGCTTTACCTTTTCATTTTCAACAATAGGTTGAATTAATTTTATAAATTCATTTCTCATATTTATTTTCAATTTTTCACTATCTCTTTTTGAATTATGATAACTTATATAAAAAAAATTGTACATATGGAATATTTGCCAATTTTTAATTTAATAATTATAATAATTGTGATATAATGCTAAGTTGTATTTTAACAATTCTTTAACTTGTATATATTATGACGAATTGTTATAGTATAGACGGTGTTTATTGCAATATAATAATTGTATGAACAAAAGTGTTGGTAAACATTTGAGATAGGAGATAGTGAATATGAGAAAGACAAAAATAATTTGTACATTAGGACCGGCAACAGACAAGGATAATGTACTGGAAGCACTGATAAAAAACGGAATGGATGTTGCAAGATGTAATTTTTCGCACAGCACATATGATGAGCATAAAATGCGAATGGACAAAATAAAAGAAATAAGAAAAAAATGTGACAAGAACGTTGCTATTTTGTTAGATACGAAAGGACCGGAAATTCGAACAGGTTTGTTTGAGCATGGAAGTGTCCGGGTCAAGGCAGGACAGCTTTTTACGCTGGTATGTGACGCAGAGGTGCAGGGAAATGAAAACATGGTGAATGTAACTTATCCTGATTTATATAAAGACGTTAAGAAGGGTGATGTTATTCTCATCGATGACGGATTGGTAGAGATGGAAGTTTTGGATATTGATGAAGATAAAAAGACTATTGCCTGTCAGGTTAAAAATGATGGAAAAATATCAGACAGAAAGGGTGTCAATATTCCGGATGTTCATATTAATATGGACTACATGAGCGGAAAAGACAGGCAGGATATCATTTTCGGAATAAACAATGATGTGGATTTTATAGCAGCATCCTTTGTCAGATGTGCGGAAGATGTCAGAGAAGTGAGAGGGCTGCTTGATGAAAACGGTGGAAGAAATATTAATATTATCGCAAAGATTGAGAACAGTGAAGGAATTACAAACATAGATTCCATAATTGAAGAAGCCGATGCAATTATGATTGCAAGAGGTGATATGGGAGTGGAAATTCCGGAAGAGGAAGTTCCTATTATTCAAAAAATGATTATAAAAAAGGTTTATGAGGCAGGAAAACAGGTTATCACCGCAACACAAATGTTGGATTCTATGGTGAACAATCCCCGCCCGACAAGAGCAGAGACAACGGATGTGGCAAACTCTATTTATGACGGAACAAGTGCAATTATGCTGTCAGGGGAAACCGCGGCAGGAAAATATCCGGTGGAAGCTCTGAAAACTATGGTAAGAATTGCCGAGCGAACAGAAGAAGATATTAATTATAAGCACAGATTTTTTACAATGCAGAAAAATTATAGCCCGGATATTACAGAGGCAGTATGTCATGCCACATGTACCACAGCGTATGATTTAGAAGCAAAATCTATTTTGACAGTCACAAAATCAGGAAGGTCCGCAAGAATGATTTCCAGATTCCGACCGGATTGCATGATTATTGCGGGAAGCACCAATGAAAAAGTATGCAGACAGCTTAATCTGTCCTGGGGGGTAACAACGGTACTTTTGCAGGAAAAAGAAGATGTGCTGGAGTTGTTTGATTATGCGGTAGAAGTGGCAAAAGAAAAACACCTTGTTAAGAAAAAAGACATTGTAGTTATCACTTCGGGGGTTCCTATCGGAAAATCAGGGACGACCAATATGATAAAAGTTCATACGGTAAATTAATACAGCGATATAAATCAATAGAGGATACCTCCTTATAAGGAGGTATCCTCTAACATTCTGTATCCAACGCCCAATTCGGTGAAAATGTAAATTGGCTCCGCCGGGTTGGGTTCTATTTTTCTCCGGATGTTCGCCATGTTGACGCGAAGGATTTTGTTGTCATTCTCATTCATATATGGTCCCCATACATTTTTTAAAATGGCAGAATATGTGACAACCTTTCCGGAATTTTTGGCTATATATTCTACTATTTTATATTCTACCGGGGTAAGATGTATTTCCTTTCCATCCCGTGTAATTTTTCTTTTCATAAAGTCAATGGTAAGACCGCCGGCAGTATATGGTTTTTCACTGAGGTTCTCCTTTGCAAGAAACCGGCTGCTGTGTCTTAGGGATGTTCTGATTCTGGCTAAAAGTTCATCAGTGCTGAAAGGTTTTGTAATGTAATCATCGGCGCCCAGGTCAAGGGCAGATACTTTATCTTTATCTGTGGTGCGGGCTGACAATACGATAATAGGGCATAGCGACCATTCCCTGACACTGGAAATAATGTTTATTCCATCCATGTCCGGCAGTCCTAAATCTAATAAAATAATGTCCGGGCATTGCGAAGAGATAATGGACAATCCTTCCTGACCGGTTCTGGCAGTCAGGACTTTATAATCATTTGCCTGTAAAATTTTTACAATAAAATCTGTTATGTTTTTTTCGTCTTCAATTAATAGAATGGTAAAATCTTTCATCTTTAGCTCTCCTTTGGTAGTGAAAAATAGAATTCTGTTCCATCAGTAAGACTTGACGCATGAAGTTCTCCGCCGTGTGCCAAAATAATCGTTTTGCAGATTGACAATCCAAGTCCGTATCCTTTTTCTCCGTCAGAGAAATTTTCATCAGTCAGTGATATGCCAATACCATAGTCTCTTACATGTACTGTAACAGTATCCGGTTCAATTGTTGCATATAATTCAATAGGTTGGCTGCTATGGGAATGTATTATCGCATTTTCAAGAAGATTAATAATTACCTGCTCAATTAAAAGCGCATCCATGGGAACGAGAATAAACTCTTGCGGTAATGTATTTTTAATTTCGGCATCCGGGATTCGTTTTTTTAGTCTTAATACAGAATCCGTTAAAACTTCTTCTAAAGGTTCCGGCGTCTTGTTCAGTGCGGTAATCCCATCCTGAATTTTTGTTACAGATAAGATATTCTCTACCATATTTAATAACCAGTTGGCGTCTTCAGTAATATTTGTAATTAAATGAGACTTTTCTTCGGCAGACAGTTCAAGATTCTGATTGCTCAGAGAAGTGCTTGCACCGATAATACTTGTAAGCGGTGTTCTCAAATCGTGGGAAATGGAACGGAGCAGTGTCGCCCTCATTTTCTCTTTTTCCCCTTCAGCAATTATTTTTTCCTTTTCTGCCAGAGCAACTCCTTGTTTTTTTAGATTTGTAGTCGTAGTACTGGTAATAAGAGATATGGATAGCATTGCAATAAAGGTCAGCGGATATCCTGTAATTGTGAAATTAAGCTTAAAATATGGATAGGTAAATATATAATTAATACAAATAACACCTACAATGGAAGCGATGATACCAGGCAGATATCCTGAGGTATAACGGCTTATGAGAATCAATGATAATATATAAAGCAGAGCGATATTCGGTGAATCAAAATTGGAGGTATAGAAAAAGGCAAAGGATAAAGCCGTAGCGCATCCTAACAAAAAAATAGTTATAATGATATTTCTAAAAAATTCCTTTATGTTCGCAGAAGTAATGAAATCTCTTATTTTCATTGTTTTCCTCCAATTGAAAAATATCTTAAGCGTATGTTCCGAGCGATATATTTTACAATATACTTTAGATAGTATACTCTAGCCGAAATAAAAATAAAATATTCATTTGCGCAAAGAAACTGCTAAGGTTGCCTGCAATATGTGTTAATAATACGCTAAGAAAATGAAAGAATTGTTGTAAAATAAAAAAAGAAATGTTAAAAATAAACTGAGTTCTAGAACAAAGGAGGAACCGAGAAATGATGAACACAATTTGTACTGTAGTTGGAGCAGTTATTTTAGTAGTCGGACTTGTTTTTGCTATATGGGATGAATATTCCAATAGATAGTTGTAAATGATACATAATAAAAAATATGAAGATGGTTGACACCACCTTTAAAAAAGTGTTAAATTAAATATGAAAATAAATAAGAGACTTATGGTGTAATTACCGTAAGTCTTTTCTGTACGTAAAAGAAAGAGAGGTGAGAGAAATGGATAGTTGCGACAGTTGGGGGCAAAGTTTGAATACAAGGTGTATTATAATAGAAGAAACTGACGTAAATTATCCGTTTCTTTTATAACCTTCGTAGGCAGACTTCCCACATATACAATTACAGTGCTTGAAAGAAAGACAAAGGAGGTATATGCCGTGGAAGAAAAATTTGAAGACAAAGATTTAGAAAATCAAAACATTCCGAAGAAAGCCCGTGAAGAGCAGGCGCAAGAAATCCGGAATGGAGAAGAACAGGAAATAAAAGAAGTTCCTGAAAAAGAAGATTATGAAGCAGAACTTATAAATATAATCAGAAGTGATGAACCTGCACCGGTTAAAAAAGAAAAATTTAATGACTATCATGAAAATGACATTGCTTCCGTTCTTGAAAAATTAGATGCTGCAGAGAGGCGGAAATTATATTCTATTCTCGGACTGGAAAAAGTATCAGAAGTATTCGCTTATCTGGATAATCCCGAAGAATTCATTGAAGAATTGGATTCTGAGACAGCGGCGGATATTCTTGAAAACATGGAGGCTGATGATGCAGTCGACATCCTGGAAGAGCTGGAAGATAAAAAAAGTAAGGAACTTATCCATTTGATGGATACGGAAGCCAAGAAGGATATTCATTTGATTCAGTCTTATGATGATGACGAAATCGGTAGCAAGATGACTACCAATTATGTCACATTATCACTGAATCTCACAATTAAGCAGGCCATGAAGAGTATGGTTGAGCAGGCGGCGGAAAATGATAATATTACCACACTGTATGTCTTGCAGGAAGACGGTACTTTTTATGGCGCCATTGATTTGACTGATTTGATTGTGGCAAGAGAATATGTAGAACTGGAATCATTGGTTACGACATCCTATCCATTTGTCTATGACCATGAGACAGTTGATGAGTGTATCGAGGAATTAAAAGATTACTCGGCAGATTCCATTCCGGTCCTTGACAAAGATAAGCACATACTTGGTGTAATCACATCTCAGGATTTGCTTGAAATTGTGGACGAGGAAATGGGTGAAGATTATGCAAAATTTGCCGGTTTGTCAGAAGAAGAAGACCTGGAAGAACCGCTTTTTGAAAGTCTTAAGAAAAGGACACCCTGGCTTGCGGTATTATTGTTTTTAGGGCTTATTGTTTCAACTGTGACAGGAATGTTTGAGGGGATTATAGCCGGATTGCCGATAATAGTTACTTTTCAATCTGTCATACTGGGCATGTCCGGTAATGTAGGAACACAGTCGCTGGCTGTCACTATCAGAGTATTGATGGATGAAGATCTGACCTTTAAGCAGCAGGCTGGTTTTGTTCTAAAAGAGTTAAAGATAGGATTTTGTAATGGATTGATTATTGGATTTATTTCATTTGTAGTAACGGGTATTTACATTTGGCTTGTCAAGGGATTGGTTATTACTTCGGCATTTGCAATGGCAGGGTGTATTGGTATCGCACTCTGGATAGCCATGATTATATCCAGTTTTGTCGGATCCATTGTCCCTATTATTTTCACAAAAATGCATGTGGATCCGGCGGTAGCATCCGGACCCCTTATTTCTACCATGAATGATCTGGTAGCAGTAGTTACTTATTATGGAATGGCATGGATACTACTGATAAATGTAATGCATCTGGGATAGCGTTATGCATTAATAAAACAGAGACACTATGAAAGTTTGATTTCGCCGGTGTCTCTGTTTTTGTATCTGGGATAACGTTTGTAATAAAATAAAGTAGAGCGCTATAAGTGCATATTGGCATTTCATTTTATTCTTTTCAGCCCCAATTTTAAAATGGGCCACAATACACAGGCAAAAAATGTGCCTGTAAGTCCGGAAAGGAGATATGGCATCCCATTAAAATGCGGGATTATCCAGTTTACTATAATCAGAATCATAATTCCGGCTTTTGCAAAAGAACCTGCAATCAGGCTGATTGGCATAAGGTTCAGCTCAAGTTTTTTCCCGCGGACGAACCACGCAAATAAGACGAGTACTGCATTGCCAATCATCAGGCACGGAAGAAAAAACGGCTCTGAAGAAATAAGTGACGATTCTGTGAGTACAAAAGAGAGCACCGGAATAATAATTGCCATGAGCATTCCGCTTAATAACCCACAATATAATGTGTCAATGATTAATATCAGATTTAGCAGTATGTCGGATAAGGCAATACTGTATCCCAAAATTGACAATTGCAGGTTGACGAACAGAATTACAATAATGCTTAGAGCCATCATTGCCACAGTAAATACTATTTGTTTGGTTGTTATTTTCATTGATAGTCTTCCTCCTGAGTGATAAGGTGTAAGTATTTTAAGTATTCTGTATCGGATGGCTCTTTGATTTCAGAATTAGCCATATCTTTTTGAAGACTGGTAGCAGCTTTTCGCACATCGGAAAGCACCCCGGCGCCACCTACGCAGCCTCCCGGACAGGCCATGCCTTCCAGAAGGTATCCATCATATTTTCCGGCTTTTGCCATCATAAGCATTTTTTTAC
>CALWNA010000153.1 GCA_944382505.1 uncultured Lachnospiraceae bacterium | reverse complement strand
ATTTAATTTTTAACAGAGGTTTGTCAAAATTTAAAAACAGTCTGATTGAATGTGGCGTCGTGTTTGTGTCAGCAACAATATTTTTATTCATTGTTGTGACAGGTGGATTTGGGTACGATATGCGTATGCCTCGAACCGGTGAAGTTCAGAAAATCAGTTTCAAAACAGATGGAGACAGTGAGTTTGTGATCAGAGGCGTTGACCTGTTGGAAACATATACAGATGATGAAACACTGATTGAAGAGACCTTGGAGCTGCATCAGAAAATCTTACAGGAAATAGAGAAAAGTAAAGAAAAAAAATTCTATCCGATAACCGGAAACAATATGTACGGGGAGGATGAAGCTTTTTTGGATGATTCCAACAATACATATTTTAATATTAAAATAAAATATCAATTAAAAAATGGTTCTGTAATGGAAAGAAAATATTCCGGATGTTTTGCAAATCTTGAAATTCCGGAGGAACTGACAGAATATGCAGAGGTCAACAATGTAGCAATCAAAAAAATCCCGGACAAATATATCTATAATATTGATTTATATAGCAACAGCGACAACTGTGTAAAAACATGGGAACCAAAAGACAAATTGAAAGACAGGAAAGAAGCGTCGAAACTGATGACAGCTTTGCGGAAAGATATTGAAATTTTGGGCGCAGAAGTGAATAACACAGAAAAGCAAACGATATGTTCTTTAGAAATACTTTATGAGACCGGTGATTATTCTTATTTCACCGACAGCTCTTATAATATTACGGAAGATTATACCAATACAATACAGGTGTTAAAAGAATTAAATTGCTATCATGTGGAATATCTGGCCATGAAACAGGCACCATTTTTCCTTGCGTATGATACGGACATGGACGCACAAAAAAGTATTCTGACAATTTATTTTAAGCAACCGTCCGACTGGGACGAAACACTGGATGTGAAGTGTATGCCATATGATTACGAAAATGGCATGTTTTATACAGAGGTGGATTCAGCATACGCTGATTGTGAGCAGGTGTCAAAGGATGTTTGGAAATATACAATCAAAGATGCCAAAGAGAATCGCGAATCAGAACAGATGAACTTTTCCCATGTGATATTTTATCAGTATTCAGAAGAAGAATTTTATTGTTCCGGCGCGGTGGAACTTCCAAAAGAAGAAAGCAAAAATTTATTGACATTATTCGGAAAAACTTCCAGCGTGGGAGATTATTATGATATGTTATATTATTATAAGTGGAGTGCATATAAAGAATAAGATTTTGATATTTTGCTCAGTGCTGTTATTGACCGTGAAAAAAAATAGTAGTATATTAAGAAGAGCAAGGGGAATTCTTCGAATTCCCTTGTGCTAAATATTGATTGCACGGAGGAATTAAAGATGGACAAGAAAAATATTGACTGGGAAAATCTTGGGTTTGGATATGTTCAGACGGACAAGAGGTTTGTGGCAAATTTTAAAGACGGTAAGTGGGACGACGGTATTCTTACAGAGGATGCCACAGTGGTCATTAATGAGTGTGCCGGAGTTTTGCAGTACGCCCAGACATGTTTTGAAGGAATGAAAGCATACACTACGGAAGATGGTCGTGTTGTTATATTCCGTCCGGATTTAAATGCACAGAGAATGGAAGATACGGCTAAAAGACTGGAAATGCCGGTTTTCCCAAAAGATAAATTTGTTGAAGCGGTTGCACAGACGGTTAAGGCGAACATTGATTACGTTCCGCCTTATGGCTCAGGGGCAACATTATATATCAGACCATATATGTTTGGCAGTTCTGCGGTTATCGGTGTAAGTCCTGCCGATGAATATCAGTTCAGAGTATTTACAACGCCTGTCGGACCTTACTTTAAAGGTGGAGCAAAGCCAATTACAATTAAGGTGAGCGATTTCGACAGAGCAGCACCGCATGGTACAGGACATATCAAGGCGGGTCTGAATTATGCAATGAGTCTGCATGCAATTGTGACAGCCCACAAAGAAGGATTTGCAGAGAATATGTATCTTGATGCGGCTACACGAACAAAGGTTGAAGAAACCGGTGGAGCCAACTTTATCTTTGTAACAAAAGATAATAAGGTTGTGACGCCGAAATCAGACAGTATTCTTCCTTCGATCACACGTCGCTCTATCATGCATGTTGCAAAGGAATATCTTGGACTTGAAGTGGAAGAGAGAGAAGTTTATTTTGACGAGGTGAAAGATTTTGCGGAATGCGGTCTTTGCGGTACCGCAGCGGTTATCTCTCCGGTAGGAAAAATTGTCGATCACGGCAATGAAATCTGTTTCCCGAGCGGAATGGATGAAATGGGACCGATTACGAAAAAATTATATGATACATTAACCGGCATCCAAATGGGCAGAATCGAGGCTCCGGAAGGCTGGATTTATGAAATTAAATAGTTAAAAAACTTAAGCCCGCTTGTCTCGGCAAGCGGGTTTTCGCTTTAGGCGCATTAAGAAAATGTAGAATAAAAATAATATAAAATTAAGGAAAGACAAATGTTTAACAGAATTGAATTAAAAGAGAATGCAAAAAGAATGCTGCGTAAAAATTATTGGTGGATTGTACTTATTACATTGATTTTCGGCATTGTAAGCGGCAGTGGTACGGGGATCGATTTGGACTTTAATATTTTTCGGGATTCTTCGCAAACTTTTACAGGATACAACAATGATACAGGAATGCATGACAGTGTTATTGAGGAGTTTGGAAATTTTCCGGAATCATATAACAGTGGTATAATTAATTTTGAAAACGGTTTCGGGCAAATATATTATAACATAAGAGAAATGTTCCGTAATTTTTCCGTAGAAAGTATAAGCAGAGTTGTTGTATTCCTTTGGATAATTCTGATTGCAGGGATTGTCGGAATAATATTAGAAACTTTTGTTTTAAATCCCTTGAAAGTGGGCTGCAGAAGATGGTTTCTTTTGAACAGAAAAGGAAAACCGGAAATCAGTGAAATTGTTCATGTGTTCCGTTATGGCTATATGAACACTGTTAAAATAATGTTTTTAAGATTTCTTTTTATATTCTTATGGTCGCTTTTATTTATGATTCCGGGGATTATAAAAAGTTATGAATACAGAATGGTTCCGTTTCTTCTTGCGGAAAATCCTAAGATGGATATGCATGAGGCAT
>CALWNA010000152.1 GCA_944382505.1 uncultured Lachnospiraceae bacterium | reverse complement strand
GAGACCGTTTCAAGTTTTGTGTAAACTCAAAAAACTGATATAAGATTTATGAATAGTTACTTAAGGGCAGAGCCGATTTTCATTGGTCCTGCCCTTACCTGCATTATACAGGGATTTTTCTGCATGTCAATAAAACCTGACAATGCAGGATTTTTCTACAGGTTACGTCCTTCCAGACGTTCTTCAAAATATATCTCCAATTGTGAGTGGATCTGTCCCCAGTCCTGACGGTGTCCCGTCCATTTTTTCGTGATATCCATAGTTGCTAAATAAAGCATTTTCAACAGACTGTCATCAGACGGAAATACCGTTCTGCTTTTGGTCACTTTCCTGAGCTGGCGATTAAATCCTTCAATGGCGTTTGTTGTATAGATCAGACGTCTGACCGCTTCAGGATATTTGAAATAGGTGGAAAGCGTTGCCCAGTTATCATGCCATGATTTATAAATCTTTGGATATTTGCAATCCCATTTGTCCTTGAACAGTTCCAGTTCATTTATTGCTGTTTCCTCGGTAGGAGCAGCATATACACGCTTTAAATCTGCCATCAGTTTTTTGATGTCCTTATAAGATACAAACTTCGTTGAATTGCGTATCTGATGAATGATGCACTGCTGGATTTCCGTCTGTGGATAAACAGTTTCTATTGCCTGGGGGAAACCAGTAAGTCCGTCAACACAGGCAATCAGGATGTCCTCCACACCACGGTTCTTAAGCCCGTTCATAATGGAAAGCCAGAATTTCGCACTTTCATTTTCACCGACATACATTCCAAGGACATCTTTTCTTCCGTTCATGTCAATTCCCAGGGCAATATAAACAGCACGTTTTACAATGCGTCCTTCACTGCGCACATGATAATGAATGGCATCCATAAAGACCACGGCATAGACCTCTTCCAGTGGACGTTCCTGCCATTCCTTTACGACAGGGAGTATCTTGTCCGTAATCCTGCTGATGGTGCTGTCGGAAATGTCAATGTCATAGAGTTCTCTCATATGGGACTCAATATCCCCGGTGGTCATTCCCTTTGCATACATTGACAGTATTTTCTCTTCCATGTCTTGTGTAACGGTATTCTGGTATTTCTTGACCAGCTGTGGCTCATACTCGCCATTACGGTCTCTTGGGACTGCCAGATCCATGTCACCATAGCTAGTGTGCATTGTCTTTCTGGAATGTCCGTTTCGGCTGTTATCCGTATCTTTGTTTTTGTAATCATACTTTGAATAACCGAGTTCCTCATCCAGTTCCTCATCGAGAACCCCTTCCAGAAGGACTGACATCATGTCCCTCATGACAGAGTTCACATCTGTTCCGTTTTTAATGCTGATATCATTGTTTTTAAGATAATCACGCATCATTTCCCTCATTGCTGCTTTTTGTGGGCTGTCACTTTTTCTAGCCATAATAAAACCTCCAAACTGTGTAATTTTATCTTACATCAGTTTGGAGGTTTACACAAACTTTGGGACGCTCCCAATTATAAAAAGAGTGATTTTTCATATATGAAATCACTCTTTTTTGTTTTATGGGTCGTGACCCTGTTGAGCACGCGAAGCGCGCGAAATATCAACCACCCGCTATGCGGGCAATGTCGTCAACTTAAGAAGATATGCTTCAAAAAACTGAACCGGAACAAGATGTTAGTGTTTAATTTTTAAAAATAATCGCATTATGAACAGGACTGTTACTTTTTTGAAACAGTCCTGGATTTGTTTGGTTATATTTTTGTTTAAATACAGCTTTTCATATGATTGTAATATCGTCGCCGGGTATGCTTTCTGTACCTGCCAAATTTCCTATCAGGACGGATAATAGAAAGAACTCTACGTGCTTCTTCCATTATTTGTAAAATTATTTTTCTGCATATAGATTCAGAGGATCTCAAAAGAACGATTATTTTACACTTTACCCGGTTTAATATATAACTGCGGTTGGACTGGTAATCATGTCTGTTGTTAACAGATACAGTGACCATAGAATCGGCCTCTCGCTTTACGATAGCAGCCAGATTAGATAAATACATTGCAGCAAAGAACTCCTGCCGGACACTGACAGGCTTAATACTGTTAAAGCATTCTATTTCAAAACGGTTTTTGAATTCCCTGTATTTACTTTCAACTCCCCAGCGCAGACGATATAATTCTGGAAATTTTTCTGAGGGCATCTGTTCAGGCATCAGGTTTGTCACCAGATATTCAGTACTTCCATCTTCCAGTAAAAAGTGAATACTCCTTAATGTAAGAGCTTCTTTATTTCCGGAAGACGGATATGTAAACAGAACATCTTTCTTTTCAAATATAGCCTTTTTAAATGTTTTGGGAATACGCATAAGGAACAGAATTCCTTTGGAATCCAGAAAGCGAAACATATCCTCGGAAGGATATCCCCTGTCAAACACTGTTATACTGTCAGAAAATCCCGGCAAAAAATTTATATGAGCCTTGGCTGAATCCCTTTCATTGTGACGGTATGAATGAAGTGAGACATCAACCAGAATATCGTTCATTACATCATAAAGAACTGATGCCGAAGCAAGCGGAGACACTTTATCTGTTTTATTGGGATTTCCACCAAATATTTTATGGTTTTCTTCTGATTCCGGAATCTGTATTGTACTTCCATCAACAGCATACACATGAAAACCATTCCATGTATGTAATTCAGATGGATGACTATAGAACTGATCCACGGAAAGACGGAAAAGTTCTATAAATGCCTCATGTGAAATACCTTGTCTTGCCTTGGAAACAGCCTGTTTGGATACAAATGGCGGAGCATCCGAAGAAAAGCTGTCCAAAAACTGTGAATAGTTTATAGATATGGATTTATGAACTGACCGGAGTATAAAGTAAATCAGATTTGGGAAAGAAAGTTTCCCTGAACGTGTAAATGAATTTCCGATACGATACTTTGCCAGAAAACTTTCAGATGTGATAAGTTCATTGGAATGTTGTAAAATAGATGTTAATAATTTTGTATTCATAAAATCACCTCGCATTGAAAACATAATCAATGCGAGGCAACATTTTTTGGTTGTCCTGTCAAGTATTTTTTATACTTTTGTGACTTTATTTTATTAGTTTTTATTTATTCAGATTCCTTAAGTTGACGACATTGCCCGCTATGCGGGTGCGCGGTGTATGTTATACAAAAAAATCACCTTTCCATTTATAATGAGGTTGTTCAAGCCGAAATTATAAATGAAAGGAAAGGTGATTTTAATGGCAAATAAGTCAAATAGTTTAGCACATACCAAGTGGATGTGTAAGTATCACATAGTATTTATACCCAAATATAGGAGAAAAGCAATATATGGAGTATACAAGGAAAGTATACGTGATTTATAAAGAAGGAAAATTTCTTGACATACAGATATAACAGTGTTATCATAACAGCGTTATGAAAATGTGGAGAATAATAAAATGAAAGATGATACAGTAAAACAGAAAATATTAGAATGTGCAAAAAAAGAGTTTCTTGAAAAAGGCTATGCAAATGCTTCTATGCGCACAATTGCCGAACAGGCAGGTTATACTACGGGAATGTTATATAGCAGATTCGCAGATAAAGATGAAATCTTCCGGGCCCTGGTGGATGAAGGCGCGACAAAATTATATGATTTTTTTGTGGAAGCACAGGAAGAATTTGCAGCTTATGCGCCGGAAAAGCAAAAAAACGAAATGCACGAATATACGGACGGAAAGATTGATCGTATGATTGATATTCTCTATGATTATTTTGATGCATTCAAGCTGGTCATATGTAAAAGCGGAGGTTCCAGTTATGAATACTATATTGATAAGATGGTAAGCGTAGAAATGAAACATACTGATCGCTATATCGCACTTTTACAAAGTATGGGTATGCCTGTAAAGACAGTAAGAAAAGATTTAAATCATATGCTTGCCAGTGCACTGTTTAATGGTATTTTTGAGGTTATTGCTCACGATTTGCCCAAAAAAGATGCCATTGAATATATTAAACAGATTCAAATTTTTTTTAATGCCGGCTGGGATAGAATCATGGGAGTGGGTTGAAATTTTCATAATTGACATATTATGATTTATATCTATTTGTAATGTATAATTTTGTATCTTAGGAGTTCGAATCCGAACTCTTAAATTTTTCAATATAAGTTAGCAATAACTAATAAAAGTAAGGAGGATGATACTATGGAAGAAAAAACCAGTTTCCAAGAACTCATGGAATTTGCCGGAAGGAGGAAATATCTGACGTATATATCTTGGATATTGTCGGCAGTTAGCGCGCTGTTTTCCCTTGTTCCATTCGTGTATATTTGGAAGATTATAAAGGAAGTTTTGGAAGTGCAGCCGGATTTTTTTAAAGCAACCGGAATTGTACATAACGGCTGGAGGGCGGTAGCTTTTGCGTTGTTATCAATGGTGGTTTACTTTGGTGCATTAATGTGTTCCCATATGTCTGCATTCAGAGTGGCGAGTAATATACGAAAAAAAACGATGAAACATATTTCCGAGTTGCCTTTGGGGGTTGTGGGAGAGATGGGAAGCGGAAGAATCAGGCGAATTGTCAATGAATCCAGTGCGGCAACAGAAACATATCTTGCCCATCAGCTTCCCGATATGGCAGGAGCTGTCGCAACACCGGTGGGAATGATGATTATGCTTTTTATATTTGATTGGAGAATGGGACTTGTTAGTTTGATTCCATTTGTTTTAGGATTTGCTTCTATGTATAAGATGACAGGACCGGCAATGGCAACTGATATGAAAAAATATCAGGATGCATTGGATGACATGAATAATGAGGCTGTGGAATATGTCAGAGGTATACCTGTTGTAAAGACCTTTGGACAGACTGTATTTTCTTTCGAACGGTTCAAAAAAACAATAGACAATTATGGAAAGTTCTGCATTTCTTATACAAAACGGTGCAGAATGCCGATGCTGTTATTTACAACATTTATAAATAGTACTTTCGCATTTCTTATTGCTCTGGGATTGATTTTGGCACGGTCAGAACCGATCGGGCAGTCAGTATTACTGAATTTATTTTTTTATATTATATTTACACCTGTTATATCAACAATGTTGTCGAAAGTTATGTATATGAGTGAGAATAATATGATTGTAAATGACGCATTGCAGAGAATTCATTCCATAATGGATTTAAAGCCACTTTCAGAACCGGAAAAGTGTGTTTGTCCACAAGATAATTCTGTTGTGTTTGACAATGTTACATTCCAATATGAAAATTCGGACATAAATGCGGTTGAACATGTGTCGTTTCAAGTAAAAGCAGGTCAGATGGTGGCATTGGTCGGACCATCGGGCGGGGGAAAGACGACAATCGCAGGATTGCTATCAAGATTTTGGGATGCAAAAGAGGGAAAAGTAAAAATCGGGGGAGTGAATGTTAAGGATATAGGAAAAAGAACATTGGCGGATACTGTATCTTATGTTTTTCAGGACAGCAGACTTTTGAAAACTTCTATTTTTGAAAACGTTCGTCTGGCTAAGCCGGATGCCACGCGAAAACAAGTTCTCGATGCGTTGCATCGGGCACAGTGTGATGATATTCTTGCAAAGCTGCCGAACGGAATGGATACTGTGATTGGAACAAAAGGTATTTATTTATCGGGAGGAGAACAACAGAGAATTGCCATTGCCAGAGTAATTTTAAAGGATTCCCCGATTGTAGTTTTAGATGAGGCTACAGCATTCGCTGATCCGGAAAATGAAGTGTTGGTGCAGAGAGCGTTTGAAGAATTGGCGAAAGATAAAACAGTGATTATAATTGCACACAGACTTACAACAGTGAGAAATGCAGACTGTATATATGTTTTAAATCAGGGGAAAATTGAAGAATATGGAACGCATGAACAGCTTGTAAAAGAGAATAAATTATACAGTAAAATGTGGAAGGATTACCAGACAACAATATCATGGAAAGTAGGTGGTGCCGTATGATGAAATTTTTAATGAAAAAATATGCTCTGTCTTACCAGGGAGCAAAGGATTTAATAAAATCTACGCTGGCTTGTACATTATCAGATTTTGTGTTAATGATACCTGTATGCTTTTTATATTTACTTGTGAAAGATTTCTTAGAGGGAAGTGTGCCGTCTTCTCACTATCCGGTCCTAATTATAGGAAGTCTTGTGGTACTTGTTTTTATTTTTCTGACAACGTGGATACAATATGACGCGACGTTTTTTTCTACATACAAGGAAAGTGGAGTGAGAAGAATCCATCTAGCCGAAAAATTAAGAAAACTTCCTCTGGCCTTTTTTGGGAAAAAAGATTTGGCGGATTTGACGAGCACCATCATGTCAGACTGCGCAACGCTGGAAAGTGCTTTTTCACACTGGGTTCCTCAGTTTTTCGGCTCTATTATTTCCACCTGTCTGATTGCCGTGTGCTTATTTTTCTATGACTGGAGAATGGCGCTGGCTTCTCTGTGGGTTTTACCGGTTGCACTCATTATTGTTATTTTTTCGAAAAGAGTACAAAACTTTTTTAGTAAGAAAAAAAATGACGCAGTTTTAATTTGTGCAGACGGAATCCAGGAGTGTATTGAGACGGTTCGGGATTTAAAATCAAATAATGCAGAAAAAAAATATTTGCAGGAATTAAACAAAAAAATTGATGCAATAGAAAACAAAGCAATTCAATCAGAATTAGGCGTTGCATTGTTTGTTGTAAGTGCGCAAATGCTTTTAAAATTTGGAATTGCCACAACTGCGTTGGCGGGAGGAATGCTGATTGTAAAAAATGAAATATCTATTTTAACTTTTTTTGCATATATTTTGGTCGTGTCAAGAATTTATGAGCCTATGTCGGGAACGCTCCAAAATCTTGCGGCCATTAATTCCACACAGATTAACATTGACAGAATGAATGAAATAGTGGATTATCCCGTTCAACCAGGCAATGACGAATTTTCTTCAAACGGATATGATATATCTTTTGAAAATGTGGCTTTTGCCTACAATCGTGGAGAGACTGTCTTAAAAAATGTTACTTTTACTGCAAAACAGGGCGAAGTTACAGCTTTCATAGGACCTTCCGGCGGCGGAAAGTCCACGACCGCGAAATTGGCAGCGAGATTCTGGGATGTCGATAAAGGACGAATTACTGTTGGAGGAACGGATGTAAAAACAGTGGACCCCGAAAAGCTTCTATCAGTTTACTCAATTGTATTTCAGGATGTGACATTATTTAACAACACGGTAATGGAAAATATTCGTATTGGAAGACAGGGCGCTACGGATGAAGAGGTTTTACAGGCGGCAAGGGAAGCACAGTGTGATGAGTTTGTAGAGAAACTTCCAGACGGCTATCAAACGATGATTGGAGAGAATGGCTCGATACTTTCTGGAGGAGAGCGGCAGAGAATATCCATTGCCCGGGCACTGCTAAAAAATTCCCCGATTATCCTTTTAGATGAAGCGACAGCATCCCTTGATGCAGAAAATGAAACACTGATTCAGAAAGCTATTTCCAGACTTGTAAAAGATAAGACGGTGTTGATTATTGCACATCGCATGCGTACAGTGGAAGGCGCAGATAAACTTGTTTTGTTGAAAGATGGTGTGGTGGCGGAACAAGGCAGTCCGAAAGAACTGAAAGAGAAAAATGGATTGTATACAAAAATGCTGGAATTGCAAGGGCAGAGCGGTCAGTGGCAAATCAATTAGTTTTTTGTAGGTTCGTATAACATAATAGTATAATATTTATTAATCATATGAAAGCAAAAGCGATAACTTCATTGTAGGGAGAAGTTGTCGCTTTTTTTGAAATCAAAGGATATTTTTGAGGCAGTATATAAGTTCACATTTTAAACACATTTAAAACTAATTAATTACACAAAATGGGAATATAATATTGCGTGGTTATAAATTTAGGACAAGAAATAAGTAGGAGGCACAGAATGAGTGTAATCGAAATTGAAAATCTCGTCAAAAAGTAC
>CALWNA010000151.1 GCA_944382505.1 uncultured Lachnospiraceae bacterium | reverse complement strand
AAAAAGGATGGCTCCAACAATACTCTTTAATATTCCAAGTGTGTTTGGAAGAAGATAAACAACATAATTAAATGCTGCAATGAATAGGAGATCGGAAAAAATAAAAAAAAGATAAGAACGCTTTTGACGGTTTAGATATAAAAACTTGCTAATTGCTAATATTCCTCCAATTACACCCATCGCAATCCAAAATACAATTGGAATATTCCTATTCGAATATGCACCAATGGATGCACTGCCGATCAAAATATATGCGAATAAGTTTAGGTTTCGATAAAATTGCATAGTCTTCATAAAATTTGTTCCTATCTTTAAAAGAAGTAGCGGAAAAGGGATTTGAACCCATGACACCACGGGTATGAACCGTGTGCTCTAGCCAACTGAGCTATCTCGCCGTCTATATTAATACAGTCTTTCAAATGTAATGGGACCTACAGGGCTCGAACCTGTGACCCTCTGCTTGTAAGGCAGATGCTCTCCCAGCTGAGCTAAGATCCCATACAGATTTTGAACTGCCTTATTAATATAAACGTTCCGGCAAATAATGTCAACAATTTTTTAAAAAATTTGCAATTTTTTTCATCCCCGGCCGTAATACCATCCGGGGATGCTGCATATGCTTGTAATTGTCAATAAAGACCGGTCCAACCTGTATCCGTATTCGCAGCTTCTCCTGTGAAGCTATCAAGAATACCGCTTGTTATAATAACATCTTTTGCGTCGAATTCTACTACTTCCGCCGCAGGACATGTATATAATTCTTTCATTCTTTCTACCTCCTCCAATTATTTTGCTGCTGAAAATGTACGAATGATTGCTTGCTGCTCATCTGTATAGTTTTCAAGATCTCCCGCTTCAATAAGTTTCTGTGCAACCTGCGCAATACTTCTTACATCGGACATATCGGAATACACTGTTTGTGATGTGCCGTCTGCATAATTAAATGTTACATAGGCTTTTGCAATGAAACTTCTGATGTAATTTGATTCAACAATATTTACGACAGAACCACAGTATGTTCCTGTCTTTCCCTGATACCATCCACTGTTTTCAATATTTTTCAATGCGTATGTACTTTCCAGGTAAATTTCTGAATTGTTATTTTCATAAATATCATTGGCTGTAATAAGCATTCCCTCTACAATCGCATCAGAATTTAATGCATTCTCATTATCTGTCATAACAGTTGCCTGAAATCTGATACCTGATGCATCTGCATCATTCAGTTTAATCCCTGCTCCCTGTGCCATTGTGACAGATAATTCATTTACTGATGTGAAGGACACATCTTTGTCTACTATATATTCATAGCCTGCAGGATACATTTTCCCGTCGGAATAATATCCATACCGGGCATCTCCCAATATATATTTACTGCCGGGTTGTACGAACTCTTCCATGCCATCCACAGACACTTTGTATTCTTCCCATACCCCCATTTCATAGAAAGAATATCCATAGTTGCTGTTTCCACGCCTTGTTCCGTACATTCTTACGTATCTTCCCGAAACGCCGCTTTCCAGATCAATCCGGACTGTGCTATTGGTTGTTGCAGTAACCATTGCCACCGTTTTCCAATTTTGGGCATCATCTGATACCTGTATATAATATTTTGAGGCATATGCTCCCTCCCAGATAAATCCGACTTTATCTATATTTTTTACAGAGCCTAAATCAACATAAACCCACTGCGGATCAATCTGCCATTCACTTTCCCATCTTGTGCCTGCATTTCCGTCTGTTACATAGGATACATTTTGTCTTTCACTGGATGCATAAGCCTTGCATCCTACTGCGATATTCCCATTTTCTTCTGTAAACAAACTCCTGTCTACAACTTCTCCCGTTACCTCTGTGAGTCCTTCTTTATCCACCTCATCGTCCGCATCTGTGTAATCTCCTGCAACAGAAGTATATTTTGTCGTTCCCGTTGTATCTGACACAGAAGCTGCAACTGCACGAGTGAACGTATATGCATAATAAGAGATATCATCAAGTAACGCCGCATCGTATTGTGCGACTGCATCCCCGGAATAAGCAATATTATCATTAATTATTTCATTTATCACATCCTGATTTGTGCCGTCGATGGTAACTCTTTCTGCTTCCGGAAACAAGGCATAATACACGGAACATGCAGAGACAAAAGTTCCTATGGCATGCGGATGTTTTTCATCGTCACAATACCATGCCACATCTGTATATTTGTTGTAAAGCTCATACCAGGCTTCTCCTGCCGGTGCTAATGTTGCCCCAAGGGTTCTCGCCGTCTTTATATAGTGATATGTAAAATACGGAAGCAGGCCGGACTCTCCCGTCAATGATCCCTCAACCGGCCACGGCATATACAACAATACTTCTGCATTCGGATTGTATTCTTTTACCATATTGGTAAGGGTTGTCGCCCCCTCCATAAGTTCATCTCCGTCAAAAGAGCCTACAATGTCCTGCAAGATTACAACATC
This sequence comes from uncultured Lachnospiraceae bacterium, assembly GCA_944382505.1. Classification (GTDB taxonomy): domain Bacteria; phylum Bacillota; class Clostridia; order Lachnospirales; family Lachnospiraceae; genus Eubacterium_G. The sequence continues at coordinate 20,370 of CALWNA010000151.1, read as the reverse complement.
GTATGCCCCCGACTGAATCGCCGAAACCGTACCGGAATATGTTGTATGATAAATCAAATTTCTGCCGCCCTGGGTTGACGCCGTACACTGTATCTGCTTCCCCTGTGCATTTGCAAATCCCTCTACTACTTTGCAGAGCGTGTTATAATAAGTCATGCTGTTTCCCACAAATAATACATTCATCATCTCATCTTCCTCTCCCAACAAACGGCTGTCATCTGTCGCAAACACAGATAATTCATATAAAGCACAGTAATCGCCATAACTGTCCACAAGAACTCTCACAAATCTTGCATTCTGTCTTGGAAATGTTACGGATTTCGCCGCCAATGTTCCCTCTGTGACGGTAGCTACCGTATTCCATGTAAGATTTCCGATGGCACTTGCAGAAGATACCGCTGTCGTTTCCGATGCCACCTGTATTTTATAACTTACCGGATAAGCATTTGGATAAGTCCCCCCATCCGCTCCCGGTGTCACAATCACTTTATTAATATCCTGTACACTGCCCAAATCTACCGCAAACCAGGGATTTGTATCCTGTGGCGTATTTGCAATAATATAATATGTACCTATGGTATTTCCATCTGTGAGATAGTTTACCGTTAATGGTGTTGTCGCTCCGCTTCGCAAATTCGAGCTGGCATATCCCTGTTTTTTTAACGCCAGATTATCAGCAAAAGAAGCATACAGATTTTCATCCGGCTCGCCACTTTCCGTTGTCTGTTCTTCCGAAGGTGTCGTCGTCTCTTCTATATGTTCCGTTCCAAAAATCTGAACAGACAGTAAACTTACTGTTCCGGTAATTCCCGTATTATTCCCATTTGTTCCGGTTCCCATGCACGCATCTTTATCAAATACAATTTTTATACTTCTTGCGACAACGGTATCTTCAAACTGAATTGCATCACCCGTTGTACTCGTATATTCAGCATTTTTTATCTTTGTTGTTGATGCACTATAAATTGTTCCAAAATCGCACTGTCCTGCCGGACTCCATGTTATATTTCCCTGATTTGCAGTGGAAACCTGCTCAGAAGAATAATAAATTCTATAACTTCTGCAATAAGAATCATAAAAGTTGGCATTGGTAGAACCCTGATAGATCAAAGCGCTGCTGATATCATAATCTTTTCCCAAATCTACATACACGGCCGCCTCATCCGTTGTTGCAGTCCGACCAAGCAGATTATTGCCATTGGCCAGATTTTCATTGCAACAATTAATTGCTGAAAATCCGTTTCCGACATACAAAAAACCTTCTTTGGGTTCCACATTATTCAGCGAATTATTTGCATTCGATGTCATAAACGTATAACCATTTCTGCCGTTTGCAACATTCGTTAATGTTCCTGCCGCTTCTGCCGTTTGCGGAATAAAATGAAACCCGCCAATCACCAGACACACACTAAGAAATATTGCAACAATTTTTTTAAATTTCTTATTCATGAAATGACCTCCTCCATTAATATTGATATTTACATTTTAAATAATTATACTTTTTTAATAAAATACAAAATATGTTATATATTTATACCCTTTAAGATATAACATATTATTTTGTAAATATATTTTTATTTATTAATTTATAGGATATTTCTCATATTGATTTATTTTTTCTCTTATATTATGATTGTTATAAATAAACATGATGGTTCACGGCATTGGGAGGTTTTTATGGAATTACTACAATTACGCTATTTTCGTGACGCTGCAGAGTTGGAAAATTTTTCCAGAGTGGCTGAAAAGAATTTTGTTCCGCAACCATCTATCAGTAAGACAATCAGCAAATTAGAACAGGAGCTGGGAGTCAGACTGTTTGACCGAAAGGGCAAAAAAATCTCTTTAAATGCTAACGGGAAATATTTTTATAACAAAGTAAACGCTGCTCTTACAAGCATAGACGACGGTATTCAACATTTTAAAACACCTATACAATCGAATATTTCCATTTATATTCAGGCGGGTAACAGATTTATTTCCATGCTGACAGCAGATTTTCTCACTTCGACGAAAGATATTTTTGTTTCATCCGTGAACCGGATAAGCGATGATACAAAAAACAATTATGACTTCACATTTATGCAGCTATTTAATGATATGGGCAGCCATAATTACGAAAGACTGATGGATGACGAAATCGTTCTTGTTGTTTCAAAAGATAATCCGCTATGCAAATACGATGAAGTTAGTATCAAAAATTTATCTGATTATCCTTACGTAGGCTATTACAGATCAATGAACCTCAGAGATTTTACCGATGAATATTGCAGACGGGAAGGCGGTTTCACACCGGGGGTTGTTTTCGAGACCGCTGACTATCAGGCATTAAGATATATGATTTCCAAAAATAAAGGGATAGCCCTGATGCCGGAACAACTTTTCCGGATTCAGCCCTCTGAGCAATATAAAATTATAAAATTAAAAGAAAAAACTTATCGAACCCTTGTAATTGCATGGAATAAAAACAAGATTCTAAGTCCTCAGGCAACACAATTTCTTGAATTTACAAAAACCTGGTTTAGAAACTTCTAAACCAGGTCTCAATATAATTTTACAATACCATTATTCACACTTTATTTTTCATAGTCAATTGTATACGTTTTCTCTCCTTGTCAACGCTTAAAACCCGCACATTTACCACATCGCCCACGGAAACTACATCCAGCGGATGTTTTATATACCTTTCACTCATTTCCGATATGTGTACCAGTCCATCCTGATGAACTCCGATATCGACAAATGCACCAAAGTCTATTACATTTCTCACGGTACCTTTCAGTTCCATCCCTTCTTTTAAATCATCAAAATCCAGCACATCACTTTTCAGAACCGGTTTCGGCATTTCATCTCTCGGATCTCTTCCCGGTTTTTCAAGTTCGGATATCATATCTTTTAATGTAATCTCATCGACTCCTATTTCTTCTGAAACAGACTTTGTATCTTTTATTTCACCGGATAGTTTGATTTTTCCTTTTACAATATCTTTTGTTGTATATCCATACTTTTTCAAAAGCTTTTTTGCTGCTGTATAGCTTTCCGGATGAACGCTTGTAGCGTCGAGAGGTTCACTTCCATCTCTGATTCTCATAAACCCTGCACACTGTTCAAAGGCCTTTGGTCCAAGTTTTGAAACTCCCAGCAATTCTTTTCTGCTGGAAAACTGTCCGTTTTCTTCTCTATACTTAACAACATTTTTGGCCAGCGTTTTGCTGATTCCGGAAACATATTCAAGTAAAGATGCCGATGCCGTATTTAAATCCACACCCACATTGTTAACACAATCTTCCACAACATTAGACAAAGTTTCTTCCAGCTTTTTCTGATTCATATCGTGCTGATACTGACCAACGCCAATTGCTTTCGGTTCGATTTTTACCAATTCCGCCAGCGGATCCTGCAATCTTCTTGCCATGGAAACGGCACTTCTCTGCCCTACATCAAAGTCAGGAAATTCTTCTGTGGCAAGTTTACTCGCCGAATACACGGAAGCTCCCGCTTCATTGACAATCACATATTCAACTTTTTGCGGACATTCTTTTATAATATCCACAATCACTGCCTCCGATTCTCTTGAAGCAGTGCCATTTCCCAGAGAAATAAGGCTGACATGATACTTTTTTATCATATCAAGCACAATCTTTTTTGATTCCTCCACCTTATTTTGCGGTGCCGTCGGAAAAATTACAGTCGTATAAAGAACCTTCCCCGTGTCGTCAACCACCGCTAATTTGCATCCGGTTCGAAATGCCGGATCCCATCCCAAAACAGTTTTTCCTGCAATAGGAGGCTGCATGAGCAGTTGTTTTAAATTCTGTCCAAAGACAGCGATTGCACCTTCTTCTGCTTTTTCTGTAAGAGCATTTCTTATTTCTCTCTCAATGGCAGGTTTTATCAGTCTCTTATATCCGTCTTCAATCGCTTCGTTCAATATCCGAGTAAAATTTGATATCCCCGTTACCATTGCCTTTTCCAACGTTGCAATAATGTTATCATCCGGCATTTCTATTTTTACCGTAAGAACCTTTTCTTTCTCACCTCTGTTGATTGCCAATATTCTATGTCCCGGAATCCTGCTTACCGATTCGGTATAATTATAATAGTTCTCATAAGGTGTCTTTGCCTCTCCATCTTTTGCCTCTGAACAGATTTCTCCATGTCTCATTACAGTATTTCGGATTGCTTTTCTAAATTCAGCATTATCAGATATTCTCTCTGCAATAATATCCTTTGCTCCCTGTAGCGCATCATCAATCGTTTTTACACCTTTTTCTTCATCTAAAAACGCCTTTGCTTCTTCTTCAGGACTCTTCTCACTCTTCTGTTCCATAAAAATCAATGCAAGAGGTTCCAATCCTTTTGCTCTTGCTTCTGTTGCTCTCGTCTTCCGCTTAGGTCTGTATGGTCTGTAAATATCATCTACAACCACAATAGTCTGTGCATCCTCTATTTTTTTCATAAGTTCCGGTGTCATTTTCCCCTGTTCTTCAATAGATGCAATCACCGTAGCTTTTTTCTCTTCCAGATTTCTTAAATACTTTAATCTCTCATCAAGAGTTCTTAACTGTTCGTCATTTAATTCCCCTGTTACCGGCTTTCTGTACCGGGCAATAAAAGGAATGGTATTTCCTTCATCTATCAGTTGAACTGCCGCATCGACCTGCCATAATTTTACCTTCAGTTCTTTTGCTATTATCTCATTAATATTCATTCTGACTCCTGTTTTTTTACTTTTTACTATTTTTGTCACTTGATTTTTTTATCGACAATGTTATACTTGCTTTTATATGCTAGGGATACCGTTGTTTCCCTTATTGGAGCAGATAATCTGCATTTGCCTTTCTCATTATATCAGATTTTGAGGGATTTGGAGCAAAATTATTAAACAAATATCATTTTCAGAGGATAACATATGAAAGAAATAAAAAAAGAACTTAATAAATATAAACATGCATGGCCTTTACTTTATGTTTTTATATACATGCCATGGTTTCTTATTTTGGAACATAATTTCCCGGCAGATTACCCCGGACTTCATATGATACATTGCCCACTGGATGACATGATTCCTTTCTGTGAATTATTTGTCATTCCATATCTTTTATGGTTCTTATACCTGCCGGCAGTTTTTCTTTTTTTATTTTATCATTCTAAAAATGAGTTTTACCGCATATGTGCTTATGAATTCACCGGGATGACTATTGCATTATTGTGCTATACAATATATCCCAATGGTGTCGCATTAAGACTGACTGACATAAACCGGGATAATATACTCGTTGATCTGGTACAATTTTTATACAGTAATGATACTTCTACCAATGTATGTCCCAGCATTCACGTTTTTGCAACATTATCAGCTTACATATGCCTGATTAAGAGTCCTCATATGAAGGAGTTAAAATCCCGGCAACGTATAAAAAAATGTTCTTTGATATTAACAATACTCATATGCCTTTCAACAATGTTTCTTAAGCAACATTCTGTCATAGATGTAATCTGCGGAATTCTGCTTTCCTTTGTCCTTTACATTGTTGTATTTAAATGGTGGTTTAAAAATACCGAATTTCCTGCTCCTGTGGTCAAAGACCCACACAAGCATCAGGTTTTGTATTTCTTAAACAAAAATAAAAAGCACAAAAAATAACGGCGCCAAGCCGTTATTTTTATTTTGTACATACTTTTCTAATTAAATCCAAATAATTTTTGTGCAATCTTATATCCTGCCACAGAACATTTCCTTCCCATTTTCCCCGGAAGATTCATCGCTCTGCCAAGAATGGATTTTCTGACCTTTTTATAAAGTTTAGGATTGCTTTCCTTTACCTGTCTCCATAGGTCTTCTTTATCTTTTAGTCTTTCTTTCGTTCCATCAATTATGGATAAAATAGAAGACACACACATCATCATATCAAAATAATGTACCATTGCCTTGTCCACATTACTATCATTTACCGGCGACGAATTATAAATATCCAGCATCAGCTTTGTAACCCTATATTGCTGATCCAGACGTTTAATCATAACTGATTCATGAACCGACTGATCATCTCTTCCGATAAAATATTTATAAAGACATACATTAAGATAATAAATATTCCTTACATAAGGAAGCGGCTGGAAAACATAAATATTATCCACATAGAACGTATGCTTTGGCAACCGCATTCCACTTTCACGCAATACTTTTGTTCTGTAAATGACCGAATGCATCAGTAAGTATTGGCTCACGCCAAAATGCAGTTCATCCCAGCCGAACATCCTGTTAACCGGCATCGCCCCTTTATATTTCATAATTTTTTTATGTTTTACACCTTGCTTGTCATACATAAAGTCAGATACCAGCATGTCCAGTCCTGCATCTTTGGAAACCATTTCTTCCAACAAATCCAAAACCTGTGCCAAAGCTTTTTTCCCAAGGCAGTCATCACTGTCCAGCACTTTAAAATACAGTCCCGTAGCATTTTTTATTCCCGTATTAACCGCCTCTCCATGACCACCGTTTTCCTGATGAATAACTTTTACAATATTCGGAAATTTCGCCGCATATTTTCCGGCGATTTCCAGCGTTTTATCTGTGGAGCCGTCATCTACCACAATAATTTCCACTCTATCGCCACCGTGAAGAGCGCTGCGAATACTTTTTTCCATATAATCCTGTGAATTATAACAGGGAATTGTGATTGTCAATAATTTCATGGTGTAATCTCCTTTGGATTTACTGTTTTATTGATTATTACGGATATTCCATATGCTATCAGCCCCATAAACAGCATAATAATCGTATATGCCCTAAGCTCTTCTGAAAATGTCATTGTCACCGCAGTGCTGTCACTTTCAACCGTCGTTGATATAAAAAACATAATTAATGAACACATATTTGCCGATATATGAAGCAGAATTGGTGCCGCAATGGACTTATATCTTTCATATACGTATACACATACCAATCCGATGATCATGGCATAAGGAGCCTGAACCCAGTTTCCATGGAATATTCCAAATATAATTGATGAAATAACGGCGGCAATTGTTATGCCTGACATCCTTTTGATTCTATTATATATTAATCCACGGAAAATAAGTTCCTCCACAATTGGGCCAAAAATCCCACTGGCAAGCACCTGTAAAACAAAACTGCTTCCATAAATAGCCTGCTCTGTTGCTTCATATGTTTCAACCATACCGGATGGCATTAACATTGTAAGTATTGCCACAAAAGCATTTGCAGAATACATACACCCAATTGCGAAAGGTACTATTAACAGATATTTCAGAAAAAAAGGCTGTTCGTACTTTTTATATCTGTTATTAAGTATTTCCGCATTTTTGTCTCTGTGCATAAAGAAAATCATCAACGGAATCGTCAGAACCGCTGAAACAAAAGTCATCATCAGTATCTGACTGTTTGTAATCTCATATATTTGAGCCATGAGTTCATTTTGATTTTCATAATTTCCATTGAGTGTCAACAATACGGTAAATGCAATCACATACACAATTGACACAAAATATGTTACTCCCACGTATATAAGCATAGGATATATCACGCCCCATATTTTCCTCACTGTAACTTTCGATTTCACTTTTCTTCTCCTTTTATATTAATATTTCTGTAAGTTCTTTCATGCTGTCTGCTATGACAACTGCACCATGTTGCATCATTTCTTTTATATCGCCAAAACCAAAAGATACACCTATGGCATCAATTCCAACTGCTGCTGCTCCATCCATATCATAACAAGTATCACCTATCATAACACATTGCGATTTTTCCTTATGGTCCATTCTTCTGAAAAGTTCTTCCAGTACCGCCTGTTTATTTTGGCGCGGTCCGTAGAGTTCAGCTCCCATAATTATGTTAAAGTAATCTTTTATTTTATAAAATTTCAAAACTTCTTCTGCCATGCCCTGCGGTTTTGATGTTGCAAGGGCAATATACTTTCCGGCATTTTTTAAGGTTTTCAACATCTGTCGGGTACCCGGATAGATTTCCGCCTCATAGAGTCCGACTGGAACATATCTTTCTCTATAATATTTTACGCCATTTTCTGCCATTTTATCTGTCATACCATATGTTTTTATTAATTCATCTTTCAGCGGTGGACCGATGAAATGTTCCAAATTGTTCAAATCTTTTTCTATGATTCCTAATTTTTCAAGCGCGTATTGGACAGATTTAGTAATTCCTTCTTTGGAATTGCTTAATGTACCATCCAAATCAAAAATAATAACATCATACTTTTTCATTTTATTTTGTCCCTGTCATGTATTAAACCATTTTTTTGAATATTTATTATCGCTCATTATAGCATAAAATACTCTTGTTTTACAGTAACTTTTGTTTTATAATATGTAAAGAATTTATTAAATTTGCGAGGTACATAAAATGAGTCAGGAAAAAGTTGATAAGTATAAGAAACAAAAATATAACCGTAAACATCAGAGAAAAAAGACTAACGTAAAAAAAATCGCTTCCTATGCAATCGCAACATTAATTGTCGTTGCATTTATTGTTTATATCGGTTACTCTGTTCTTGTCACAACAGGCATCTATGAAAGGCCGACAACGGCAGCACATGTCGAAATGTCTGACGAAGAACTTGAAAGTTTGAGAAATGTTTTAATAGAAAACGGCGACCCGAACGTACAGACAGAAGCTGCAACGGATGAAGAAACCACTGCTGCCGAAACTACGGCAGAAGAAACTACTGCAGAGGAAACTACAGCGGAGTAATTATCCAAAAAATAATTTTAAATATTCATGACATTAAAGAAAAGGGATTGTTGCATGTATTGCAATAATCCCTTCTTTTCTTCCAATTTACATTCGTTCCGGCGCCTCAAATCCCAGCAAATCAATACCTGTTTCCAATATTTTTTTTGTGAAATTTATCAGACCAATGTATCCTGCTTTCTTTTCTTCATCTTCTTCCGACAGAATTTTTGTTTCATGATAAAACCTGTTAAATGCATTGGACAAATCATAAATATAAGAACATATCCTGTTTGGTGCCAGTTCCTCCGCGGCATCTTCTACCACACCATTAAACTGTGCAAGTTCAAGCATTAACTGAAGTTGGGATTCATTATCCGTTGAAATAATTTTCACCTCGGAAACATTTCCCCCTTGCGCCTTATATTTTTCCAATATGGATTTAATACGGACGATTGTATATAAAATATACGGCCCGGTATTTCCTTCAAAGGAAGTAAACCGGTCTATATCAAATATATAATCTTTTGATGGCTGATTGGATAAGTCACCGTATTTTAAAGCCGCAAGACCTACAATCTTTGAAGTCTCTCTCGCCTCGTCTTCACTTACGGTACGGTTTTCCATAATTTTATCATATACCGCCTGATTAATCTGATCAATAAGATTTTCAAGACGCATGACCCCTCCGTCTCTCGTCTTAAACGGTTTGCCGTCTTTGCCATTCATTGTACCAAACCCGATAAAATCCATCTTGGTATCTTCATCAACAATATTTGCCTTCTTTGCAACACGAAATACCTGGGTAAAATGAAGTTCCTGACGTTTATCCGTCAGATAAATATACCCATCCGGATGAAAATCCTGTTGACGCTGAATAATTGTCCCCAAATCAGAAGTTGCATACAAAGCCGCTCCATCTGACTTTCTTATAATGCAAGGCGGCAGTTCTTTTTTATCTCCCTCCTCTGCGACATCAACAACTAAGGCGCCCTGGCTTTCATAGGCAAGTCCCTTATCAATTAAATCCTGAATCAATCCGGGAATATATGGTTTTGCATCGCTTTCTCCCTTCCAAAGATCAAACGATACATTTAAGTTATCATAGTTTCTCTTTAAATCAGGAATTGAAACGTTCATAATATGTTTCCAAATGGCTGTATAAGGAGCATATCCGTTCTGAATCTTTACCGTTGCTTCGTGCGCCTTTTTCTTAAATTCTTCATCCTTTTTAGCCTTGGCGCTTGCACAAGGATAAATTTCTTCTAATTCCGTCAGTGTAAACGGCGCCTCTTTTGGATACGGTCCGTCATAATTTTCATCAAAATAGACAAGTTCCGGCTTCCGACATTCGAGCTCTGTTACAATAAGACCCATCTGCAGTCCCCAATCACCCAGATGAACATCTGAAATCACTTGATCTCCAATATAGCGTTTGAGCCTTTTTATACTTTCCCCTATGACAGCCGAACGAAGATGTCCGATATGAAGCGGCTTTGCCACATTGGCGCCCCCATAATCAATAACAATCGTCTCATTTTTTCCTTCACAGCCATACTTGTCTGTTTTTTCCACCTGGTTGAGATAATCAGCCAAAAAACTGCTGCTGATATTTATGTTAATAAATCCCGGCATTACCGCCGTTACAGATGCAAACTTATCATTTTCCAGTAAAGTTTCCACCACATCATTGGCAATCATAATCGGCGCTTTGTGATAAATCTTTGCGCCTGCCATCGCACCATTGCACTGAAACTGGCATAAATCAGGGCGGTTGGAAAGCACGACTTTTCCAAGCTTTGCGTCATATCCCTTCTGCACAAATGCTTTTTCAAATTCTTCTGTTATAATCTCTAGTAATTTTTTCATTTTATTAACTCCTAATAGGATTTCATTTCTTTTACAGCGTTACTCCGTTTAATTTTAGCAATTCACAGGCTGATTCCACAGAGTCAACACCTGTTTTATTTTTAATCGGCGCAAATTCTTTTTCTCTCACAACTTCGTACGCAAGACAATTGTCCATCATATGAACCATATCGAGAACCAATGTCTCAAACTTATAGCCGTTTTCTTTTTCCGGAGTAATCTTATTCCCATCTTCATCTATATAAGGAATCTTTTTTTCCACTAAATGTATCATAAGATTATTATTCAAATTCTTTTCCAGATCTTTTATGCGAAAAAGATAATTGAGTATAACACCATATTTATAGGCAAGTTCTCCATTCTCCTTTGTCTGATACTTCATCTCATCTGTCATTTCATAATACTCAACAATGGAAGGTCTTCCGTCTTCCAGACACAGCACTCCTACTTTTTCCTCCGGACTGACTTTTGAGACCACCTTTGCTGCCGAGCGGTATTCTCCATCAATCATCGCTCCCACAAAACAAGGATCCGCTATTCTCTGGCACACATTATCCACTGCAAAAATATTAATATATTCTACACCGGAGCGTTTTGCTTTCTCACAAAGTCCCGACTTGACAAATGAAATAAACCACCCTCCATTGCCGTTGGGTGATGTGGAAATTTTATCTTTATCTTCTAAATAAATCTTTCCATCAAAAGATACCGCCGGTGCCATTTCCTGTGTAAAAAAATCTATATAATCTTTGTCATATCCAAAATAATTTTTTTCTTCAAAGAACTGAATGGTATCATCATTATTCTTCTCACTGGTCATGATGTAAAGCGGCACCCACGCACCGGTCTGATTCACCACATCCATAAGATTGTTAATCAGCATCTCAAAAATATAAACATCTTTTGTGATACCGATATTATACATTCCCTTTGGTTTGTCCGAGCCAAGTCTGGTTCCCATACCTCCTGCAAGAAGTAACGCTGCAACTTTTCCTTCTTTGATTGCATTCTGTCCCAACGCAGAAAATTTTGTTCTGTTATTTTCAATATCGCTGATAGAAACTGCATCGTCTAAAGGAGTAATTTCTCCTCGATTGACATTTTCACCAGGTTTCTTTACATGGTTTAACAATTCAAAGTCTATTCCTTCGATCTGACCTAAAAGTGATTTTTTCTGCTCCGTATTTAATTCATCATAATATTTTAATAAATGTGCCTGATTGTATTTTTCCAACAATGCTTTCACCTGTTCAAAGTTCATATATTGCCCTCCCGATCACATTTTCAAATCAAAGAATACTTGATTTTTATACAATGTGCAAAATTTTAATATCACGTTGCTATTATATGGTTGCAATATCTACCAAAGTAAGGTTTTCTTTTGCATCACTTTCCAGGCTTGTAAGTAATGCATCTACTGTATCAAGGCTTGTAAAGCAGTTGACACCTGTTTCAATAGAAGTCCTTCTGATAAGGAAACCGTCGCGGCTTTTATCCCTTCCCTGGGTAGGTGTATCAATAACGATGTCAATCTTATGTTCCAGAAGCAAATCCATTACCGTCGGCGCTTCCTGATGAATCTTGTTCACTTTGATTGCATTCACACCGTTTTCGCGCAATACCTCTGCTGTACTTCTTGTAGCATATACTTCATAACCCAGCTTTTCAAAACGCTGCGCAAGCGGAACCACTTCCTGCTTATCCGCATCTTTCACAGAAATAATAATCTTTTTATGTTTTGGAAGTACAACGCCGGCGCCTAAAAAGGCTTTGTATAACGCCTCATTAAATGTTTTTGCTATACCGAGACATTCACCTGTAGACTTCATTTCAGGTCCAAGGCTTGTCTCTGCGCCGCGAATCTTCTCAAATGAAAATACCGGCATCTTGATTGCAATATAGTCAGCATTCGGCTGTAATCCCGGCTTATAACCCATTTCCTTAATTGTATGCCCGATAATACATTTTGCTGCGAGTTTAACAATCGGAATTCCTGTAACCTTGCTGATATAAGGTACTGTTCTTGAAGAACGCGGGTTTACTTCAATGACATAAACCTGCCCTTCACATACGATAAACTGAATATTAATCATACCCTTGACATGAAGTGCCCGGGCAAGTTTTTCCGTGTAATCGGCTATTGTATCAATAATATCCTGTGACAATGTATACGTCGGGTATACAGAAATACTGTCTCCCGAATGGACGCCGGCTCTCTCGATATGCTCCATAACGCCCGGAATCAAAATATCCGTTCCATCGCAGATTGCGTCAACCTCAACTTCCGTTCCCTGAAGATACTTATCTACAAGAATTGGATGATCCTGCGCAATTCTGTTAATAATTGCCATAAATTCTTCTACTTCCTCATCACAGGTAGCAATCTGCATACCCTGACCTCCCAGAACATAGGACGGTCTGACAAGTACCGGATATCCTAATCTGTTCGCCACTTCTTTTGCTTCTTCTGCAGTAAACACAGTACCTCCGGTAGGTCTTGGAATACCACATTCTTCTAATATTTCATCAAACAGCTCTCGGTCTTCTGCCGCATCTACATCTTCCGCTTTTGTTCCAAGAATCGGAACGCCCATCTTCATAAGCGCTTCCGTAAGCTTAATGGCGGTCTGTCCTCCAAACTGAACTACCGCTCCATCCGGTTTTTCCATGTTTACAATATTTTCAACATCTTCCGGCGTCAGCGGTTCAAAATAGAGTTTATCGGCAATGTCAAAATCCGTAGAAACAGTCTCCGGATTGTTATTGACAATAATCGTCTCATACCCTTCTTCTTTAAAGGCCCATGTACAGTGAACAGAACAGAAATCAAACTCAATTCCCTGACCGATCCTGATAGGTCCGGAGCCAAGAACAAGCACTTTCTTTGGCGGGTTTGTTTCTTCCGCTTCGTTTTCTCCGCCATATACGGAATAATAATAAGGTGTTGCAGCCTCGAACTCGGCGGCACATGTATCAACCATCTTATATGCAGCCACAATATTATTGTCGTAACGCATCTGCTTAATTTCATCCGGATTGATTCCTGTAAGTCTGCTGATAACTGTATCAGGAAATTCTATTCTCTTTGCCTCCCTTAAAAGAGAGACGGTAAGCGGTCCTTCTTTCAAAGCATTTTCCATCTCAACAATAATTGCCAGTTTGTCGATAAACCATTTGTCAATCTTTGTAACGTCATGAATATGATCGTAGCTCACACCGCGTCTTAATGCTTCTGCAATAACCCAGATTCTTCTGTCATCCACCTTGTGGAGCATATCTTCCAGCTCGTCATCACTCAATTCTGAGAAATCATAGTCCAAAAGGCATTCCACATGCTGCTCCAGAGAACGGATTGCTTTCATTAAAGCTCCCTCAAAGTTATTACAGATACTCATTACTTCACCGGTAGCTTTCATTTGTGTTGTAAGTTTACGGCTGGCTGTAATAAATTTGTCAAATGGCAATCTTGGAATCTTAACAACACAGTAATCCAGTGTCGGCTCAAAGCTGGCATATGTTTTCTGTGTAATCGCATTTTTAATTTCATCCAGCGTGTATCCCAAAGCAATCTTAGCGGCAACTTTGGCAATCGGATAACCTGTCGCCTTGGATGCAAGGGCTGATGAACGGCTGACACGGGGATTAACCTCTATAACACAATATTCAAAGCTTTCCGGGTGAAGTGCATACTGAACATTACATCCTCCCGTAATATTTAATTCATTAATAATATTCAGTGCAGATGTACGAAGCATCTGATGTTCCTTGTCACCTAACGTCTGTGACGGAGCAACTACAATACTGTCCCCTGTATGAACACCGACAGGGTCCAGATTTTCCATATTACATACGGTAATGCAGTTTCCTGCGGAGTCACGCATTACTTCGTATTCGATTTCTTTCCAGCCTGCAATGCATCTCTCTACAAGAACCTGTCCCACACGGCTGAGTCTTAAACCATTCTCTAGAATTTCCACCAATTCTGTCTGGTTGTGAGCGATACCACCGCCGCTTCCTCCCAGCGTATATGCCGGACGAAGTACCACAGGATAACCAATCTTATTTGTAAAAGCAATACCATCGTCCACATTTTCAACAACTAAAGATGGGGCACATGGTTCACCAATCTTTTCCATTGTCTCTTTAAACTCGAGACGGTCTTCCGCCTTCTTAATCGTCTCGGAAGTCGTACCGATGAGACGACACCCGTTCTCCTCGAGAAATCCCGTCTCGGCAATTTCCATGGCAAGATTCAGTCCCGCCTGTCCGCCAAGGGTAGGAAGAATGCTGTCCGGTTTTTCCTTTTGTATAATTTTTTTCAATACAGGCACAGTTAATGGTTCTATGTAAACCTCGTCAGCAATATCCTTGTCCGTCATAATTGTGGCAGGATTGGAATTTAGAAGAACAACTTCTATCCCTTCTTCTTTTAAAGAACGACAAGCCTGCGTTCCTGCATAGTCAAATTCTGCTGCCTGTCCGATTACAATCGGACCGGAACCTATTACTAAAACTTTCTTAATACTTAAATCTCTAGGCATTCTTCTTTCCCTCCATCATCTGAATAAACTCATCAAACAGTCTGTCGGAATCCTGAGGACCCGGACATGCTTCCGGATGGAACTGAACTGTAAAAATATTCTTATTTTTGTATCTTAAACCTTCTACTGTTTTATCATTTACATTTATAAAAGCAACTTTTGCAATTTCAGGATTCACTGTATCTCCATCCACCATATAACCATGGTTCTGTGATGAGATATATACATGTCCCGTGTCTAAGTCTTTCACAGGGTGGTTGCCGCCTCTGTGACCATATTTCATTTTCTTCGTGTCTGCTCCTGTGGCAAGAGCCATAAGCTGATGCCCAAGGCAGATTGCAAAAATCGGAATATCTGTATTGTAAAGCTTTCTAATCTGTTCTATTTCATATACACATTCTTTTGGATCACCCGGTCCGTTTGACAGCATAATACCGTCAGGATTGGATGCAATAATTTCTTCTGCCGAAGTCTCTGCCGGATAAATCGTAACCTTGCATCCTCTTTTGTTTAAAGAATTACCGATATTGTTTTTCGCTCCAATATCTAAAAGGGCTACATGAAGTCCATCTCCCGGTAATACTTTCTTCTCTGTACAGCTGACTTTTTTGACCACACCGGAAACTCTATATTCCTTAATTTTAGGAATCACTTCCTCAAGATTATAATTCTCATCTGTGGTAATCATGCCATTCATCGTTCCTTTTTCACGGAGAATCTTGGTCAACGCTCTGGTGTCAATTCCTGCAATTCCCGGAATATCATTTTTCTCCAAAAAATTCTGAATGGTGTCCTCACTTCGGAAATTACTTGGCATTCTGCTAAGTTCATTCACAATATACCCGTCCGGCCAAGGCTTTAAAGATTCCATGTCCTCATAACAGATGCCATAATTGCCGATCAGAGGATAGGTCATACATACTGCCTGTCCCGCATAAGATGGGTCTGTCAGCACTTCAAGATACCCCCACATGGATGTATTAAATACGATTTCACTGATTACTTCTTTTGTTGATCCGATAGATGTTCCCTTAAAAACTGTACCGTCTTCTAAGATTAGAAAAGCGTTCATAAATGTGTCTTCCTTTCTTTTATTACGTGTAAATGCCAAAACCAACTATACACTGTACAGCGCGTTCCGGTAAATCTGCATAAAACCCGTAGAAGATATTCCCTGAAAATGGGCGCACTACTACCATATGCTCAAATTGTAAAGATTATACCAAAAAATTGCATTCAATTCAACCAAATTCACGAAAGAATTCATAATCAATATTTCAAAAAACTCTTGCAAAATCATTTTAGTTCTGATAGAATGACCTTTGTGTCAGGTCAATTTGTCCTTGGACCTAATTTATTTAAGGAGGTGCTATTATGGCTAAATGTGAAGTTTGCGGTAAGGGTGCTCATTTTGGTAACGCTGTGAGCCATTCTCATAGACGTTCTAATAAAATGTGGAAATCAAATGTAAAATCTGTAAAGGTTAAAGTTAACGGAGCAGCAAAGAAAATGTACGTTTGTACTTCTTGCTTAAGATCCGGTAAAGTTGAAAGAGCATAATTGCAGCATTATAAATGCATAAAATAAAAGTACCGTCACAAAACAGTGATGGTACTTTTATTTTTACTTCTATTTTCTATCCTAATACTTCCTTTGCGATATCGGCGCTCATCTTTGCATCTTTTGCATAATAATCCGCACCTATTTTCATGGCATACTCTTCTGTCAGCACGGCCCCTCCAACCATAATTTTACAGTCTACATTATGTTTTCTCAATAACCTTATGGTTTCTTCCATGGAACCTAATGTCGTGGTCATAAGCGCTGAGAGCCCCACCAAGTGCACATTGTTTTCTTTGGCAGATTCCACAACTTTCATGCATTCCACATCTCGTCCAAGATCGATAACATCATATCCATAATTCTCAAGAATTACTTTGACGATATTTTTTCCTATATCGTGAATATCTCCTTTTACGGTAGCCACTATGATTTTCCCTTTTGATTCCGAATTTGAACCACTGTTTGCAATATGAGATTTGATTACCTCGAAGCATTCTTTTGCCACATCTGCCGCAAGAATCAACTGCGGGAGAAAAATAGTTCCCTTTTCAAATTTATCGCCAATTACATCCAGCGCCGGAATCAGCATATGATTTATGATTTCCATTGCCTCTGTATTTTTTAAAAGCTCAGACGTAATCCGTTTGCCGTCAGCCTTCATTCCCGTCTCCATTGCTTTTAACAATGCATCTGCATTTTCCGAACCAAGACTTACGTTTCCCACAGGTGCTGTTGTTCCCATTGATTTCTTTAACGTTGTCACCTCCGGCTCTGCCTTATTGGAATACTCTATAAATTCCATTGAATTTTCATCAATGGCAGCCAGAACTTTATAAGTCTTTACAGCCCAGACCATTGACGGAACATTGGGATTGATTATCGGTAAATCTAATCCGTTTGCCAATGCCATTGTCAAAAATGTTTTATTAATTACTTCACGGTTCGGTAGACCAAAGGAAATGTTCGAAACACCGAGAACCGTTCTAAGTCCCAATTCATTTTTTACAATGTTCATTGCCTTTAATGTCTCGCCTGCCGCTTTTTGTTCCGCAGAAACTGTAAGGGTAAGACAATCAATAATGATATCTTCTTTTGGTATACCATAAAACATGGCCTTATCTCTTATTTTTTTTGCAATTGCCACTCTCCCCGCTGCACTGTCCGGAATTCCGTTTTCATCCAGTGCAAGTCCGATAACCGCCGCACCGTATTTTGCAACTATGGGAAGTATTGTATCTAATACTTTATCTTCCCCATTGACAGAATTCACAATCGGCTTTCCATTGTACACGCGAAGCGCTGCCTCTATGACTTCCGGTTTGGTGGAATCAATCTGTAATGGTACATCCACAACAGACTGAAGCGCCTTAATTGTTTTTGTCATCATTTCTTTTTCATCAATATCCGGCGATCCCACGTTAACATCCAATATATCGGCCCCTGCCTCAATCTGTTCGATTGCCTGAGACAGAATATAGTCCATATCCTTTTCTTTTAATGCCTGTTTAAAGCGTTTTTTTCCTGTGGGGTTAATTCTTTCCCCTATAATTCTCGGCTGGTCAACGACTACTGTTTTGAGCGGAGAACAAATTGCAAGTTCCGGCTCTCTTTTTACCCTCTCAAAGTCGTTCTCTGTTTTGGCATTTTCCAGCATTTTTTTCAGTTCTTTTATATACTCCGGTGTAGTTCCGCAACAGCCGCCAAAAATCTTTGCGCCGAAGGAAAGCATTTCATGACAGATTTGTGCAAATTCTTCCGGCAATACGTCATAAGTATTTGTCACCGGATCCGGCAATCCTGCATTTGCTTTTACAATTATAGGGATTTTCGTCCATTTTGATATTTCTTCCACAATGGGGAGTAGCTCTTTGGGGCCAAGAGAGCAATTCACGCCAAGTGCGTCAACCCCCAGCCCCTGCAGTGTCAGACACATCGCCGATACCGAACATCCTGTAAAGGTACGTCTGTTTTCCTCAAATGTCATTGTACACATTACCGGCAGATTTGTATTTTCCTTTGCTGCCAGCACAGCGGCTTTTGTCTCCATTAAATCTGTCATTGTCTCAATTACAATAACATCTGCACCCTCTGCTGCAAGAATCTCCTCCTTAAATATGTCATATGCTTCTTCGAAAGATAAACTTCCCGTCGGTTCAAGAAGTTGTCCGATAGGTCCCAAGTCAAGTGCAATAAGACATTCTGTTCCCTCTGCTGCTTTTTTTGCATTGGAAATTGCCGCGCCAATCAATTGTTCAACGCCATATCCTGTGCCTTCCATTTTATAACGGTTTGCTCCGAACGTATTTACATATATTATCTGTGCGCCTGCGTCAATATAACTTTTGTGAATATCAATAATCCATTCCGGTTTTGTTATGTTCAGCGTTTCCGGAACCGTTCCGATTTCCATGCCCATCCTCTGAAGCATAGTTCCCATTGCACCGTCAAGTAATATATAATCGCTGTCAAAAATTGTCTTATCTGCCACAGCTTGTACCCTCCTTTCTGAACTGACATTTTTCTCTGAAACTGCACATCTCACAACTCTTTTTATTTTCCATTTTTAAATGATGCCCCAATCCAATAACACATGTAACAGATTTTGCAGGCGTAAGCATCATACTGCTGTTTACACACACGCCAATCCGCTTTGGTGCATCTAAAATATCAAGAAACTGCTTCTGCCCGGTCAGCGGAAAATCATCATATCCCAGACCAAAGCGCCAGGTATGTTCATAATTTTCAAAATCGTTTAATATGATTTGCTCTGCTTTATTGCACACCTGTTCAATTGCAGCCGACGCCAGACTGTCTAAAATTGCCGCTTCCGCCATGCTTCCAATCTGCTTTTTTCTTATTAAAGCATCCACCTTGGAAGACAAGGTGGCACACATAAAAATCACCTTTGTACAATTTTCAAGATGCCGGGCAATTGCCTTCCCTTCCAACACAAACGTAGAATTCGGAATCTGTCCCTTATCCAAATCAAAAACTTTATATATAAATTTCGCTTCTATTGCCTGTTTCAGTTCTTTTTCACACGACAGAAGAAGCTCTTCTGTCATACTGTCAGGTTTTTTCTTTCCATAACCTAAATACCTAAGAGCTTCATTAAAATCTATTTTTTCAATTGTAATATTTCTATTGTCTGTCATAATTTATCTTTCACTTTATCTGCCGCTTTTTACAACGCTGCTGACACTTTCCGTTATTTTTCTCGCCACATATGGATCATTCATTGTATAAATATGAATCCCATCCACACCATTTGCCGTCAAATCAATAATCTGATCAATGGCATAAGATATTCCTGCGTCCCGCATCGCAGTAGGATTGTCTCCAAAACGCTGTAAAATCTTTGATAATTTTGCCGGAATACTTGCACCGCACATGGAAACCATTCGTTCAATCTGGCTTTTGTTTGTAACCGGCATAATTCCTGCCTCCACCGGAACATCAATTCCTGCAATACGCACCTTCTCAAGAAAATCATAAAAAGCGTTATTGTCAAAAAAAAGCTGTGAAATAAGATGATCCGCCCCTGCATCTACCTTTTTTTTCAAATTTTTAATATCTTCCACCATATTTAGCGCTTCCTGATGTACTTCCGGATAACACGCTCCCGAAACATGAAATCCCATGTTTTTGCTCATGATATATTCCGTCAGATCAGACGCATAC
>CALWNA010000150.1 GCA_944382505.1 uncultured Lachnospiraceae bacterium | reverse complement strand
GATATCAGGAAATTTTTCATATAATGAAGGTACAATTTTATTTACTCTTTCATCGGTACACTGGGCAGCTAAACGTACGCTGATTAAAAGCTTCCAGGCATCATTGTAATCGAGGCTGCACGCTGCGTCCGGATATTCTTTTTTTAATCTTTCTATAATTTCAAGTGCAAGTTCTTTTTTTCTCATAAACTCTCCAGTCTGTCAAAAAACGACAGTACAAACAGTAAAATTTATACATGTCGAAATGGCATATTTTTTGTAATGATTATAGCATAAAAATATCGATATAGTAAATTGGAAAAAGACTTCAATATTTCACAGTTTTAGAATATAATTGATTTACAAACATTAAGAACGGAGGGATTAAAATGGTAAACAGAATAATTTTAAATGAGACATCCTATCACGGAGCGGGGGCAATACAAAGTATTGCTGATGAGGCAAAAGGAAGAGGATTTAATAAGGCTTTGGTTGTAACAGATCCTGATCTTATTCGGTTCCATGTAGCTTCAAAAGTTACAGATGTTCTTGATAAAGCGGGATTGTCATATGAAGTTTATTCCGATGTAAAGGCAAATCCTACCATTGAAAATGTTCAGACAGGCGTGAATGCTTTTAAGATGTCAGGAGCGGATTATCTGATAGCAATTGGTGGCGGAAGTGCCATGGATACTGCAAAGGCTATCGGTATTATTATCAATAATCCGGAGTTTGCAGATGTGAGAAGCCTGGAAGGAACAGCGCCTACGAAAAAACCGGCAGTTCCTATCTTTGCGGTACCGACCACAGCGGGAACTGCAGCGGAAGTTACAATTAATTATGTAATAACGGATGTGGAAAAAAACAGAAAATTTGTTTGTGTTGACCCACACGATATTCCTGTTGCAGCTTTTATTGATCCGAATATGATGTCCTCCATGCCAAAGGGACTTACAGCGGCAACCGGTATGGATGCGCTGACCCACGCGATTGAAGGCTTTATCACAAAGGGAGCATGGGAGATGACAGATATGATGCATCTGAAAGCTATTGAGATTATTGCAAAGAACTTAAGAGGAGCGGTAAATAATACTCCGGAAGGAAGAGAGGGAATGGCACTTGGACAGTATATTGCAGGAATGGGATTTTCCAATGTGGGACTTGGTATCGTTCACTCCATGGCGCATCCTTTAGGGGCGGTATATGATACGCCTCACGGTGTTGCCAATGCAATTATTCTTCCTACCGTCATGGAGTACAATGCAGAAGCTACCGGAGATAAATACAAATATATTGCTGCGGCAATGGGCGTTGAGGGTACAGAAGATATGACTGTGGAAGAGTACAGAAAAGCAGCAATCGATGCGGTGAAACAATTATCGGCAGATGTGGGAATTCCGGCTGACTTGAAAGATATTGTAAAGGAAGAAGACCTGGACTTTCTGGCAGAATCTGCCTATGCCGATGCATGTCGTCCGGGCAATCCGAGAGATACATCCGTCGAAGAAATCAAGGAATTATATAAGTCCCTTTTATAAGAGGATAGATTTTTATTTCGTATCAAAAAAATTTAACTTTAATTCTCAAATACTCTGC
Source organism: uncultured Lachnospiraceae bacterium (assembly GCA_944382505.1). Taxonomy (GTDB): domain Bacteria; phylum Bacillota; class Clostridia; order Lachnospirales; family Lachnospiraceae; genus Eubacterium_G. The sequence continues at coordinate 7,041 of CALWNA010000150.1, read as the reverse complement.
CGCCTTTCGGCAGGGTATTTTTACATAAACTTGAATATAGATGTTTATATTTTCCTGAAATTTTATTTTGGTTTGATTAAGAATTAACAGGAGTATGTTAATTTATTACCGAATTTTAAATCAGGAGGAAATAGCATGAAAGCAATTTTAAGAAAAATTTTGGCGGGAATTCTTGCCGTTATAATGGTTATAGGAACCGTTGCAAGTTTACCGTCGCAGTCTGCAAAGGCAGATACAGTGGAACATTTGATTATTAATCAGGTTTATGGCGGAGGCGGAAAAGGCGACACGCCAATAACGAACAGTTTTATTGAACTTTATAATCCAACAGCGGACAGCATCAACCTGAATGGGTATAGTATTGTATGTGGAAACGATAAGTTGGAATTGTCAGCAGAGGCTTCGATGGAAGCGGGGACGTCATATCTTATTATATGTAATCCGGAAGAGACAACAGATGATTACATTACATATGATTTGCCGGAAGCAGATCAGGAATGGGCATACACAATTGACAATAAAGAATACACAATTGATTTGGTAAAAGATGAAACAATTATCGACACAGCGGTTGCAGATGAAAACGTATCTGCCATTGAGGTGTCAAAGCAGAAATCACTCAGAAGAAAAAATTATAGCGATACAGACACAAATGACGACTGGCAGGTAATTGTATGGGAAAAAGAATCTGTTACGGTGGATCAGGCATATGTGGAACTGTACGCACCGCGTAACAGTAAAGGAGAAATGGGCAGTGTTCATACAGCTAGTCAGGAGCCTGCTTATACTCCTGTGATTGCAAGCAGTAATAAAGTTGCAGGCGTAAATAATGGAAATAATAGTCTGGATATGGAATTGATCGCAAGACACAATTCAGGAGCCATGTCTGCAGATGGTGGAAGTCTCGAAATTGTTGAATATAACAGTGTAAACGGATATGCTTATGCAGTCAGCGGACTGAAAGGAAAAGTTATAGCAGTTAAGGTTTCTGATGTAGAGAACGGAGAAACAGTAGAAGATCTTTCCGGAACAGAATATGACGTCAAAGAATTAGTTGATGAAAAAGCTGCCGATGAAGGTTTTGTTTACGGAGATACAACAAGCGTTGCAATCTCCCCGGATGGAACAAAGCTTGCAGCGGCAATCCAGCATAATGATTATGACAAAGCAGGTGTCGTTGCAATTTTTGAATGTAACTTGGATGGAACACTTACAAATCCGGAACTGATTCATACAGGTGTTCAGCCGGATATGGTAGTGTTTGCGGATGACAATACAGTTCTCACGGCAGATGAAGGAGAGCCGAGAAATGGATATAGTGAAGGAAGCGCAGATCCAAAAGGAACCGTTTCAATTATTAACTTAGCGGATAATACATCCACTCAGGCAGGTTTTGAGAATTTTACCATAGACGAATTGGTTGCAAAAAATGTTATTTTAGGCATTGCAAATGAAGAAATCATTTCTCCGGAAAACGATTTAGAGCCTGAGTATATTGCAGTTTCATCAGACAAAAAAACAGCATATGTTTCCTTACAGGAAGCCAATGCAATCGGTGTTCTTGATATTGAATCAAAGCAGTTTACCGGGGTTTATTCAATCGGTTTTGAAGATTACAGCAAAGTGGCAGTTGATCTTGTAGAAGATTCCAAATATGAAGCGACAACATATGAAAATTTAGTGGGCGCACGTATGCCGGATGGAATTGCTGTTTATGAAAACGAAGGAAAGACCTATGTTGTCACAGCCAATGAAGGTGATGCACGAGAATGGGGCGACTATGCAAATGAAGCCAAGACGAAAGACTTTACGGGAGAAAATATCCGGGTATTAGACAGCAGTTTATGCGCGGGATTGCCGGAAGGAAAGACGGTAATGTTTGGCGGACGTAATTTTACCATATTAGAAGTTACGGCGGAAGGGCTTAGAGAAGTATTTGACAGTGGAAATGATTTTGAAAGAATTTCAGCGGAAGCTTTTCCGGAATATTTTAACTGTTCCAATGATGATAATGAAATAGACAGCAGAAGCACGAAGAAAGGACCTGAACCGGAGAATGTTACAGTAGGACAGGTGAACGGAAAAACATATGCATTTGCAGCATTGGAAAGAGTCGGCGGAATTATGGTATATGATATTACAGATCCGGAGAATTCGACTTATGTAAACTATATTAACAGCCGTGAATTTGATACTGCAATTCAGGGTGATGATTCACCGGAGGGACTTTGTTTTGTAGAATCCAACAAAGCAGGATATCCTATGATACTTTCCGCATGTGAAGTGAGCGGAACACTTGCAGTTTACGAATTAAAATCAAATATTAAGGAGCCGGGTGAAGATCCGACAACAGAAGAGCCTACAACGGAAGGACAGACAACAAATCCGGGGACAGTGCAGACACCGGAAGCACAAACGCCTGTGTCACCGGTTACGGTGCCTGCAAAAGCAAAGATAAAAAAGATTGCGGTGAAAAAGAAATCGGCAAAAAAACTGAAACTTACGGTTAGAAAAGTAAACGGAGCTGTCGGTTATCAGGTAGCTGTCTACAAGACAAAAAAGAACGCGAAACAAAACAAAAAGGCGATAGTTAAGAAATTTGTTACAAAGCGCAAGGTGACAATTATATCAAAGAAACTTAAGGGCAAGAAAAAACTGTTTGTCAGAGTCAGAGCTTACAAGACAGAGGCGAATGGAAAGAAAGTTTACGGAAAGTGGTCCGCAAGGGAAAAAGTTGTAATAAAGTAATACTTTTTCAAAAATCAGAGGCCAAAAGACTTCCATATTTTACTTGTAGTTTTTGCATGGATTATATGCTAATATCTCACTGTAATATAAATGCAAACATTTCGAAATGAATTTGTAATATTTACAGGAGGTAGCTATGAGAAAATCATTATTAGTGACAGTCGCAGCAATGACAGTTGCTGTACTTGCAAATTCAGCTATTATAGTGCAGGCGAAGACACAGAATTTGAAAGGAAAATTGTTTCAGACAAATGTTGTTTCAGAAAGCAATGCAAACTGCCGGGAAGAACTTGATAATATTTTACTGAATCTGAAAGCAAATATGGAAAATATAATATGGGGAAATTGTTTTACAATGATCCATTCCATTATAAATGCATCGGAGAATGATTCCTGGTGTACAAACAATCCGGAAATAAATATTCCGGAAATTAACAATCCGGAAACAGACATTCCGGAAATCAATAATCCGGAAACGGGCGCTCCTGAAGCAAATAATCCGGAAACGGATATCCCTGAAGTGAATGAGCCGGAGACAAGTATTCCTGAGGAGGGGACTACTGTCGTACCGGAAACTGAAACTCCCGGCATAAATATACCGGAAGTGGATATTCCTGAAACAACCCGGCCAAATACTGATGAAACTACAACGGAAGCGACAAGTAAACCTGCAGAAGAAAATCAAAACAAAACTTATGCAGAGCAGGTTGTGGATTTGGTAAATAAAGAAAGAGCAAAAGCAGGCTTGAAAAAATTGACACTGGATAAAAATATTGAGACAGCGGCTTTGGTAAGAGCAAAGGAGATAGAAGTGTCATTTTCACATACAAGACCGAATGGAAGCAGTTTTAGTTCTGTATTGAGAGAATATAATATCAGCTATTATGGTGCAGGAGAAAATATTGCCTGGGGGCAGGCAACACCGGAAGCGGTAATGAATGCATGGATGAATAGTGAAGGACACAGAGCGAATATTCTCAATGCCAAGTTCACAAAGATTGGTGTCGGGTATTATCAGAATTCTGCAGGCAGAAAATACTGGACACAGTTATTTACTTATTAATGCAAAAGGATAAAAATTATTTTAAAAATTTCATAAAATGTGATTTTCAACAGTAAAACAGGGCGTGGGCAGATTGTCTGCGCCCTGTTTTGAATTTGTTTTTTGCTAAATTGTTAATAAATATATGGCTTTTTTATTTATGATTTAAATTTTAGCTGCATCTTAACCGGATAAATGCTATAATAGAGAGCGGTAAAATGTTAGTATAAAAAACAAAAATGAATATAACTGAAAATCCGAATAAGAACCGGGGCGCAGAATGAATAAATAGCAGCATCCGGTGGATAAGAATATAATATCAGATAAGTCAGGAGAAAAAATATGAAGTTGTTCAACATTATGAAACATCAGCCGCCGGGCAGAATCATAGCGCTTGGTTTTGTTCTGGTAATTTTGATCGGTTCAGGACTTCTGATGTTGCCGTGCAGCATACAGGAGGGAGTTACCGTCAGATACATAGATGCGTTATATACCTCTACAAGCGCGGTATGTGTGACGGGCCTTATTGCAATTGACGCCGGAGATACCTTTACTCCTCTGGGACAGTTTTTTCTTGCTTCGCTGATACAGATCGGCGGTTTGGGAGTGACATCCGTAGGCGCCGGAATTATTATTGCCATAGGCAAGAAAGTAAATCTTAAGGGAAGAAATCTGATCCGAGAGGCGATGAATATTGATTCGGGCAAGGGACTCGTACGACTTGTAAAAAACATATTTTTGACGACGCTGATCTTTGAATTGTCCGGTGCGATTTTGAGTTTTACGGTTTTTGTAAAAGATTTTCCATTGCCCAAAGCAATAGGGGTCAGTCTGTTTCATTCGGTAGCAGCCTTTAATAATTCGGGATTTGATATTCTTGGAGGAGGAAAAAATCTTATTCCGTATCAGGATGATGTTATGCTCAATCTTGTCACATGCGGTCTTATCATATTCGGAGGAATCGGTTTCCTGGTGATTCGAGATCTTATTGCAAACAGATTTCGGTGGCGGAAACTTTCGATGCATTCAAAGGTAGTGATAAGTGTGAGCGCAGCCCTTCTTTTTTCGGGTACGATATTGATAAAACTGACAGAGGACGTCACATGGCTGGGAGCGTTTTTTAACAGTGTTTCGGCAAGAACGGCAGGATTTTCAACATATCCCCTTGGAAGTTTTTCCACGGCCGGACTTTTGGTCATTACGGTTTTAATGTTTATCGGCGCTTCACCGGGGTCTACGGGAGGAGGAATTAAGACGAGTACATTTTTTGCTCTGATACAGGGAATAAAATCCGCTGCGACCAATCGCTCGGAAAAGGCTTTTCATTATGCATTGCCGATAGGAACCTTCAAAAAAGCCGCTGTTATCACTCTGTTAGCCGCATCCGTTGTTATTACCGGAACATATCTTATGGTTATATTGGAACCGGATATAACGCTTATGGATGCACTTTTTGAGACGACGAGCGCTTTTGGCACTGTCGGATTATCTACAGGAATTACACCGGGACTGAGTGATGGAAGCAAATTATTGTCAATATTTATTATGTATATTGGGCGCCTGGGGCCTCTCACGGTAGCTTCCCTATGGCATTTCACACGGGGAGAACGCGTGAGATACCCTGACGGAAATATTGCAATAGGATGACAATTAGGAGGTATAATATGATTGGTATTGGTAAAAGAAAAAAGGATACAACGACTTACGGGATTGTAGGTCTTGGGAGATTTGGAACTGCTCTTGCACAGGAATTGGCAGAATCAGGAGCAGAGTTGCTCGTCATAGACAAAGATGAAGAGAAAATACATGAAATGCGTGAACTCGTTGAAAATGCGCTTGTAGTCAATACGCTGGACAAAAAAACTTTACTGGAAACCGGTATTCAAAACTGCGATGTTGCTATCGTATGTATCGGAGAGGAAATGGAGGCCTCCATATTGACAACCTTGAACTTAGTGGCATTAAAGATACCGGTTGTTATTTCAAAAGCAACAAGTCCGGAGCATGGTGAAATATTGGAAAGACTTGGAGCTGAAGTAGTGTATCCCGAGAGAGATATGGCAGTCAGGCTTGCAAACAAGCTGGAAGTATCAAAAGTTCTTGACTATATGGAATTAAGTGAAAAAATAAATATATCAAAGATGCTCGTATCAGGAAAAATGATTGGAAAGACAGTTTTAGATATTGACATGCGCTCCAGGTTCGGGTTAAATATAATAGCGATAGAGAATAATAGTGTTGTTATTGAAAACGTCAGTCCGGATTATGTTTTTCGGAAAGGTGATATACTGATTGTCTCAGGCAGCAAAGACGGAATGATGCATCTTTCTGAGTGGGCTGAGTAAATCTGAATATTATATTATCCTTCAGGGATTAATATAATATAAAGTCAAAGCATGGCGGTCTTTGGACCGTATTGCGTTGAAAATGGATAATATAATAATTCGGAGGAGCGTTTTATTGAGCAGAAACAATGCACTGTATAGTATTTTGTGGTTTTTGGAGGGGATTATTGTCGGATTCGGAGCAATCATGCCGGGAATCAGTGGAGGAACTCTGTGCGTGGCGTTTGGGATGTACCGACCTTTAATAGAAACCCTGTCATCTCCAAAAGACGGAGTTAAAAAATATTGGAAAATGCTTAGTCTGTTTATCATCGGCGGGATATTCGGATTTGTAGGTCTGTCGGGGCTGGCGTCTTTACTTATAACGAAAAACAGCCAGGCGGTAACATGTGCTTTTATAGGATTTATCATCGGAACGATACCCGAACTGTGGGAGGATGCCGGACAGAAAGGCAGAAAATTAAGTTCGTATTCAGCCATGATTATTAGCTTTTCTGTTATGCTATGGTTGTTATCATTTCTGCAATATAATAGTTTCTCATCTATAGAACCGGGAGTGTGGGGATATATATTCTGCGGTCTGCTATGGGGAAGCAGTTTTATCGTTCCGGGATTAAGTTCTTCGACATTACTTTTATTTTTCGGTTTGTACCAGCCTATGCTCAACGGCATTGCAACACTGTCATTGTCTGTTATATTTCCGCTTATCATCGGAAGCGCAGCATGTATTTTCGTCATGTCAAAAGCAGTAAATGCTGCATACGGAAGGTTCTATTCCGTGATTTCTCACAGTGTTCTTGGAATCGTTGCGGCGACTACCGTTATGATATTTCCGGGATATAATGCTGCTGCAGACAACATATCTTTGAATATTATATGTATTGCAGGCGGAGCAGTGATTTCCTA
>CALWNA010000149.1 GCA_944382505.1 uncultured Lachnospiraceae bacterium | reverse complement strand
AATATTACAGAGTATCCGGTAAATACATATGAAGGATTCATAGGATTTGTTTCAGGATTACTTTCGGGAAATCATGATATTGAAAGTGTCTTTTTCGATAGTCTGTTAAAAATTGCAGCTCTTGACGAGACAAATTTTGAAAAAATACTTCCTGTTCTGGAACAGTTAAGCAATGACAAAAAATTTATTGTCAGCATTTCCATGGCAGAGGATAAACTTCCGGAAGCTGCCAGAGAAAAAGTGTTGGTATCTTGTTAGAATCATGTAATAGTATTGTTGAAATGTTTATAATAATAAAAACATTTATAATTTATTTCGAAAAATGTATACTGAATAAAAGAGTGAATATTTCTTTGTGGAGATACTCACTCTTTTATCGTATAGAAATTGAATGATATTAAGTTATTTGTTTTCGCCAAATGCAATTATTCTTCCGAACAGACTGATAAGATATAAGCCACAAAGCCCGATAATACCGTATACTATTCGTGATAACCAGGTCATTTGTCCAAAAAGAAATGCTACAAGATCAAATTTAAAAAATCCAATCAACCCCCAATTAATAGCACCTATTATAACCAATGTTAAAACTACATAATCAAAACATTTGGAATTCATAAATTAGTACCTCCTTTATGTTCTTGTATTATCTTTACCAGAATTGAAAAAATAATACATAACAGGTCAAAATAATATTCGTATATATTGACTATATTTCAAATTTATACGATAATTAAGGATAACTTAAGGAGTTTATCATGACAAAGAAAAACAGAAGAATTATAAGATATAAGCCGCCTGTTAATTTAAATGCCGGAATCGTAATTTTTGGGCTTATATCCATTTATTTATTTATAAATATAGTTATTTATTTTACGACTGACAGAACAACCTATTATGAGGTTGTCGCAGGGACAAACGCAGAAGATGCAAACACGTCCTTTGAAGGTATCGCATTAAGGGATGAGATTATAGAATATGCGGGACAATCCGGTTATATTGATTATTATGTCAGGGAAGGTTCCCGGATCTCAAAAAATACGACGCTTTACAGTATTGATTCCACAGGAAAATTAAATGAACTGCTTGCCGAAACTGCTCTTGAAAATTCCGAACTTACAGAGGAAAATATTTCTTCTATTTCTGATTTGCTTTATAATTTCAGTAATAATTTTGATGAGATGAATTTTTCAGATACATACAATTTTAAAAGCAGTTTAAAAGGAACGGTTGTCGATCTGATCAATATGAATTCACTGCAAAAACTGGCACAGGACTCTGATGATAATTTTACAATTAATAAGTCTCAGGCTTCCGGCATTGTTTTATATCGTGTGGATGATTATGAAACACTAAAACCGAAACAACTCAAGGCAAGTGACTTTGATAAATCCGGCTATGCGTCAGCGAAATTTTCGTCAGGAGATCAGGTTGACGCTTCCACTCCAATATATAAAGTTGTTAATGATGAAGAGTGGAGCATTGCAATTCCATTAACAAAAAGACAGGTAAAAAAATATAAAGAGACAACGGGAATAAAAATAAAATTTTTAAAAGACAATCTCACAACCACCGCAAATTTCAGAATTGTCCGCGGAGCGGACAATAATAAATATGGAATCATTACATTGTCAAAATATATGGTGCGATATGTGAATGACAGATTTTTAGATATACAGATTATAGATGACATCGTCTCCGGATTAAAAATTCCGAAAAGTTCGCTTGTCACAAAAAGTCTGTATGTAATCCCAAAAGAGTATGGCGCAGAAGGCGGAGATTCTGATAAAATAGGGTTTAATCGTCAGATTCAAAGCGAAGGAAAAACAACAAACGAGTTTTATTATCCTGCTATCGCATATTCTGATGATGACAATTATTACGTTTCCACAGCACTTTTTGAAGAGGGAGATATATTAAATGCAATGGATTCCACAGAGGTGTATTCTGTCGGAAAAACTCAGGATTTTGTGGGGGTATACAACATAAATAACGGATACACGGTATTTATAAGAGTTAATATTCTATATACAATGGATGAATATTATATTGTTGAGTCCGGTGATACTTACGGATTGAATATATATGACAGAATTGTTTTAGACGGCAGCCAGGTGTCCGAAAATCAAATAATTTTTCAATAGACAGGAGAGGAAAAATGATACTTGAAAATATAAAACAGGTTCAAAATAATATTAAAGCGGCTTGTGAAAAGGCAGGAAGAAATCCCCAAGAGGTAACATTAATTGCTGTAAGTAAGACAAAACCCTATACGGATATCGAAAAGGCCCTGCCTTCAGGAATTCTTGATTTTGGAGAAAATAAAGTTCAGGAGCTGTGTGATAAGTATGAAATCCTTCCTGATAATATACGCTGGCATATGATTGGTCACTTGCAGCGCAACAAAGTAAAATATCTTGTGGGAAAAGTCGCTATGATTCATTCTGTTGATTCCATAAGACTGGCAGAACAGATTGAAAAAGAATTTGGCAAAGCTTCTGAGATTGCAAATATTCTCGTGGAGGTGAATATGGCGCAGGAAGAAAGTAAGTTCGGCGTGACAGCCCAGCAAACAGAGGAAATCATAAGAGAAATTTCAAAATTTCCACATATAAGAATCAAAGGACTTATGACGATTGCTCCATACACTGATGACCCGGAAACAAATCGTGTATATTTTAGAAATATGAAGAAAATATCAGTTGACATAAAAGGTAAAAACATTGATAATGTTAGTATGGATGTACTTTCAATGGGAATGACCGGTGACTATCAGGTTGCAGTTGAGGAAGGTGCTACGATGGTGCGTGTCGGCACCGGAATATTTGGTGAAAGAAATTATAATAAATAGAGCAGGAGAGAGATATGTCTAAATTCAGTGACAAAGTAAAAAGTATTTTTACCGTAGATTATGATGATTATGAAGATGACTACTATGATGATTATGATGACGACGAGATTGAAACAGAAACAGAAAAACCGATTCGTCAGAAAAAAGAACGCAGTGTTGCGAGAGAGGAAACTCCGGTAAAAACTACAAGAACCACATCACAATCTTCTAAAAAAACCTTTACCCGCAGTTCAAGAAGTAATAAAGTTGTTCCAATGCGGGGCGGCGACATGGAAGTATGTGTTATCAAACCTACATATTATGAAAATACAAGGGATATTATTGATAATTTACTGGATGGAAAATCAGTTGTTTTAAATTTGGAAGGGATAAAATTAGATCTGGCCCAGAGAATTGTTGATTCCGTTTCCGGTGGCTGTTATGCGATTCAGGGAAATCTTCAGAAAATAAGCGGATATATTTACCTGGTCACTCCTAGCTCGGTTGATATCACAGGGGATTTTCAGAACTTAGTTCCGGAACAGTCTGATTTTTCTTCCTCATACAGAAGAAATTACTAAGATGAATAAAGAAGAACATTTTTTAAAAAACAGATTTTTGGATTATGCAAATACGGCATATGAGAGAAATATTTACACATATACAGATTTTTTGAATATTAATGAAATTAGTATTTTAAATTCAATGCGCAATCAATTACCTCCTGTTAATGTTACTTTATCAGGAGGTAATCGTTATGCTGAAAGGAAAATCGCTATATTTGCACCAACAGACATCTACTATAACGAAGAAATTCCCATTACTCTCATAAAAATTGCACCAATCAATTCCCGATATGCTGACAGACTGAACCACAGGGATTTCTTAGGTGCTATTTTAAATCTTGGAATTTCCAGAAATAAGATTGGCGATATTTTTATCAGAGAAAATTGCGCATATGTGTACTGCATCAGTGATATATCTGTCTATATTATTGAAAATCTGAAAAAAATAAAACATACATTCATCCGATGCAGTTTCTATGGAAAAAATGATTTGGAAATCACACCGGAACTAAAAAATATTACGGGGACGATCTCCAATGTCCGCCTGGACAGTCTTATTGCCACAGCATTCGGTTCTTCCCGCAGCAGCATTATTTCATATATAGAAAATGGAAAAGTCTTTGTCAACGGTAAATTAATTACTTCAAATGGGTATTCCGAAAAAGAAAAAGACATTATATCTGTTCGTGGCAAAGGCAGATTTATTTACAATGGCATATGTGGTGTCACAAAAAAAGGGAGAAATATAGTGTCCGTCAGTTTATATATTTAAGGAGTTACCATAATGAAAGCATTAGAAAATTTATCAGACACAATTACAGTTAATTATGAAAACAAACCATGTTATGATATTGTACTTTCCGATGGTTTTGACAGGTTATCGGAAGAATTGAAAAAATTTCATATTGAAAATAAAAGATTGTGCATTATAACAGAATCCAATGTGGGACCACTGTATGCAGAGGAGTTAAAATCATTCATTGTACCTTATTGTAAAGAAGTAATTATCCATCAGTTTCCGGCAGGAGAGGCAAACAAAAATGTGGAGACTGTAAAGGAGATATATAAAACGCTGATAGAACATCAATTTGACCGAAATGATATGCTTCTTGCACTGGGAGGCGGTGTGACCGGGGATATTACCGGATTTGCGGCCGCCACTTATCTGCGTGGAATTGATTTTGTTCAGATACCAACAACTTTGCTGGCACAGGTTGATTCCAGTATCGGCGGAAAAACAGGGGTTGATTTTAAAGCTTACAAAAACATGGTAGGTGCATTTTACATGCCGAAATTAGTCTATATGAATCTTTCAACATTAAATTCACTATCCGAACGTGAATATCTCTCGGGAATGGGAGAAATAATAAAACATGGTCTCATAAGAGATAAGGAATACTTTCGTTGGATGTGCGATAACAGCGATCTTATCATGGCAAAAGATTATCAGACATTAAAGAAAATGATTTTTGTCAGCTGCAATATTAAAAGAGCAGTTGTTGAAAATGACCCGAAAGAAAAAGGCGAGCGTGCAATTCTTAATTTTGGACACACCATCGGACACGCCATAGAAAAACTGAAAAATTTCACATTGCTTCATGGCGAGTGCGTTGCAATCGGTTTGTCGGCGGCATCTTATATTTCTCTTCGAAAGGGGAATATAACAAAAGAAGAATATGAGAACATTCATTCTGCTATTCGGGCATTTAAGCTTCCCATTATCACAGAAGGAATAAAAGCAGAAGAAGTGGTGGCGGCTACTTTCAATGACAAAAAAATGGATTCCGGTGTGATTAAATTTATTGTTCTGGAATCCATTGGAAATGCAGTGATAGACAGAAGTATCTCATCAGATTTGTTATTGGAAGCTGCCAAAAGCGTTATAAAAAGTTAGTGCCACTTTTTTACTATCTTGTAGTCGTTAAAAAAAGTGACAGAAGGGAGTTTCCCATGAAAAAAAAGATATTTTCATATATTAAATTGCTTATATTTATTCTTTTTTTTGTTTTTATGGATCAATGGACAAAATATATGGCAACAATCAGACTAAAAGGTAATGATGATGTAATCATCATAAAAGACGTATTGCATCTGCATTATCTGGATGGAGGAAATACCGGAGCAGCATGGGGATTACTTTCAGGAAAAATCAATCTGTTCATTCTCTTTACTGTTATCGCAATTATTATAATTTCCGTCTTTATTTATAATCTTCAAAATCTTATTGAAAATAATAATGATGCATTTAACTCAAAGCGTTTCATTTTTTTAAAGTATATGATGGCGTTATTAATTGCCGGAGCAGTAGGAAATCTGATTGACCGGATTATAAACGGTTATGTCATTTATTTTATCTATTTTAAACTGATTAATTTTCCGATTTTTAATGTTGCAGACTGTTATGTGACCATTTCTTGTTTGTTTATTGTATTGATATGTCTGTTTAAAATCAGAGAAGATGAATTCAACAAAATTTTTTCTTTTAAATTAAAGCAAGGGGTTAAATAATGGGTGATATTTATATTGTCGATGAACAATTTGACGACATGAGAGTTGATAAATATTTAAGTCTCTTATTTGAAGACATGTCAAGAACCTATATTCAGAAACTGATAAAAGATGGAAATATTCTTGTAAACAATAAAGTATGTA
>CALWNA010000148.1 GCA_944382505.1 uncultured Lachnospiraceae bacterium | reverse complement strand
AAAAAGTATCATAGATGCTGATCCGGGAGTTCCGGAAGATATTTTTGAAAAATGCGGCGGTGTAGGGCCTACTTTTGATCTTCATCAGCCTTTCCTGCTTGTATCGCAGCATCCTGTAACGACAGAGTATGAGGATGCAGAGAAACAGATCAATGAAACAATTTATGCAGCTGTAGAAGTTGGGATTCCGATAATTCTTTTGTGGCCAAATTCAGATGCAGGAACGGAAGGAATTTCTCAGGGGATTCGGAAATTTAGGGAAAAATATACGAATATTAAGCTGCATGCTTTTTTGAATCTTCCAATCGACATTTATGTGAGACTGATGAATAATACGGCTTGCCTGATTGGAAATTCAAGCAGTGGGATCCGGGAAGGCGCCTTCCTTGGTACTCCTTGCGTGAATGTCGGAACCAGACAGGCCGGAAGGGAACGTGGAAGCAATGTAATAGATGTGGCATGCAACCGTGCAGAAATCCTGCAGGCGGTCAGAAAACAGATCGCACACGGAAAGTATGCGTCTGAACCAATCTATGGTAGTGGAAATGCCGGAGAGAAAATTGCGGATATTCTGTATCGTACGGAAGTAGAAGTCCAGAAGCGGATTACGTACTAATGACCAAGTTAAAAGATGATGAGGAATAAATATGAGTAAAAAAGAAATACTGGCCATCATTCCGGCTAGAGGTGGTTCGAAGGGAATCAAGCATAAAAATATGGTATTGGTCGATGACAAGCCTTTGATTCAGTATACGATTGAGGCAGCCAAAGAGAGCAGATATATATCCCGGGCGATTGTAAATTCTGACGATGAAGAGATCCTGCGTTTTGCTGAATCACAAGATATCGAAACTGTTGTACGCCCGTCTGAACTGGCGCAGGATAATACGCCGATGAAGGATGTGATCTGCGAGCAACTTTCCAGATTGAAGCAGAAAGAGAATTATGTGCCGGATATTATTGTTCTGCTTCAGCCGACCTCTCCGATGAGAACCGGTAAACATATTGATGAAGCGATGGAAAAGCTGATCCATTCAGAGGGAGATGCATTAGTCAGCGTAATTGAAGAACCCCACTTGCATTCGCCGTATTCGGTTATGAAATTAAATACAGAAGGTTATCTGGAATTCTTTTTAAAGGAAGGACAGAAGTTTACGAGCAGACAGGAAAAACCGAAATTTTATGCAAGAAATGGCGCGGCTATTTACGCAGTGTATACAGATGTGTATCTGAAGACAGGAAGCCTGTATGGAACAAAATGTGTTCCATATGAAATGCCCATAGAAGATTCGGTTGACATAGATAATCAGATGGATCTTTTTCTGCTCAAATGTATGCTGAAATATAAGCAGGAGAAAATGACTGAAAATGATATATATTGAGAATATCAAAGATGTTTGGAAAAAACTTAACTATATTTTAAACCGTTCTCAAAAAAAATGGGGATTTTTTGTACTTGTTTGTATTATGGTAGGTGCGTTGGTAGAGACAATAGGCGTATCTATTATAATTCCATTGGTCCAGGCAATGATAGCGCCAGACATAATAAGGGAACGCATTCCTTTTGATAATATCAGAAGGATTTTTGAAGATATGTCAGATGTTGAACTTATTTTTTTTCTTGGTGGTGCAGTTATCATTATATATGCGGTTAAAAATATATATCTTGTTTTCCTCTCATATATGCGCTCTTGGTATTCCTGTAAGATACAAAAGGAAACCTCAGTAAAAATGATGAATTCATATATGAAAAGAGGGTATGAGTTTTTTCTGAACACGAATATCAGTACACTCCTGAGAGGTGTAGGAGGAGATGTCTCTGGACTGTATAACGTCATTTATCAGTCCTTCAGAATTATCACAGAAGGGCTGACAGCTTGTTTTATTTGTATTTTTATTATGATTACGGACATTTATATGGCTGTCGCAATCGCCGGGATAGGGCTTCTGTGTGTGTTGCTGATTGTCTTTTTGTTTAAAGGCAAAATGCTGAAATATGGGAAATTATATAGAAGATATATTGGAATAACAAATCAGAACAGCATTCAGGCTTTTGAAGGCATAAAAGAAATTCTGGTAATGAAACGTGAAGAACATTTTAAGAAGGAATATGCTAATGCGTATGGAATAATGCAGAAGGCCAATATTGTACAGACAGTGGCCGGTGAAAGTCCAGCCTATATGATTGAGGGAAGCTGTGTTGCGGTAATGATATTGGTTTTATGTATTAAGACTGCAATTTCTCCTGAGATAAGTACGATGATCCCTCAGCTTGCGGCATTTGCGGTAGCTGCTTTCAGAATTTTACCATCCCTTGGCAGAATTTCGAGTTCCTTTAACGCTTTATTGTATAGTATGCCTTCGATGAATGCAACATATGAAAATGTATATGAAGCGGATCGCTTTGAAGAAACCAGAAATCTGAATGGGGCAAATAAGTGTGCTTCTGGAAATGAGAAGCTTGTGTTTGACAAAGAATTATGTGTTGAAAATGTATCATGGCAATATTCTTCTGATGGGCCCTTTATTCTGAAGGATGTGTCATTATGTATAAAAAAGGGAAGCTCGGTTGCGTTTGTAGGAGAATCAGGTGCCGGAAAAACAACGCTGGCAGATATTGTTCTTGGATTGTTGAGACCTCAAAAAGGTGATGTTCTGTTGGATGGAAAGAGCATATATGCATCCCCGAAAGAATGGGCAGAATTAATCGGCTTTGTACCGCAGTCGGTTTATTTAACAGATGATACAATAAGAAAGAATGTCGCATTTGGTATTGATGAAAAAGAGATAGATGAGGAAAAGGTATGGCATGCTTTAGAGCAGGCGCAGCTTGCTGAATTTGTTCGTGCTTTACCCAGGCAGTTGGAGAATATCGTGGGAGATAAGGGGGTTCGGCTATCAGGTGGGCAGCGTCAGAGGATAGCGATTGCCAGAGCTCTGTATAAAGACCCGGAAATACTGGTATTGGATGAAGCGACCTCTGCGTTAGATACAGAAACTGAAAGCGCTGTAATGGAGGCAATAGAGTATCTTCAGGGAAAAAAGACAATGATCATTATTGCCCACAGATTATCGACGATTGAGAACTGTGATGTTGTCTATGAAGTGAAGGGGGGAAGAGTTCAGGTAAAAAAATTGCCTAAAACGGTGATTTAGACAATATGAGGGAATTTAGAGCTTTTTATCTGGTTTTATGGGAGAAAATGTAATGATGAATAAAAAAAATAGCAAAATTCCATTGGTTATTATTGTTTTATCATCTATTGTTACGCATGCTATGTTGCCACTGGTATCAGGAGCGTGGTGGGATGACTGGAAATTTTATGTTAACAGTTTTGAGGAGATACGTGATCATTATATATCTGCTGGCAGAATTGATGCATATTATCTGATTTATCCAGTTCACCAATTTCCAGTATGGCTCTTTCGCTTGACCGTACTTGCTTGCTTTACATTAAGTGCGGTGGTCATTTATTTTTTACTAATTTATATTACCCAGAATACAAAGTTATCATTTTTGATTTCTGTATTATACAATATAATACCGGTTAATGATGCGCGAATCTTAAAATGTATCTATCCGTATACAATCGCTTTACTGCTTTTCTGGCTGGCAACTTATCTATTGGTGATTTGTATATCAGAAAAAAACAAGAAAATAAAAATACTTAAACGCATTATATCATTAGTATTTTTTGGGCTCTCTTTTTCAATGAATAGCCTTCTGTTTTTCTATATGATTCCTATAATGTTACTATGGTTTTGTATATGGCAAAAATGGGCAAATGATAAAAAGATTTCATGGAATAATATTGCTAAGAACTTTTTTTTATGGATAGATTTTTATATTTTACCCTTTCTTTTTTGGATTATAAAAAAGGTATATCTGAGTCCTGAGCCGGGGGGATTATATGAAAATTATAATTCAGTTTCTATATCAAAAATAGTTTCGGCTGTTAATATATTGCCTTTTGCGATAACGAATATTATAAGAAACGTTATAGAAAATTGGTATCTGGCCTTTAATAATGATAAATGGATTATAATATTCTGGATTTTCATTTTTTGCATTGCGTTCTC
>CALWNA010000147.1 GCA_944382505.1 uncultured Lachnospiraceae bacterium | reverse complement strand
GCATACTGTAATCTGCATGGACTTTGGAAATCTAATTGTTAATAAGAACATAGCTAAGAGTGATAATGTATATCGCTCTTGGCTATTATTATTTAATAGGAAAGTTCGTTGAACTTCCTATTAAATAATAATGTTCCGCAAGGATGCACAGTTCGCGGAAAGGTAGTTATGCTGACGCATCCGCTCGCGCGCCAAGTGTCGCAAGCGACACTTTTAATAATTACATTATACGATGGAGGAAAAGCAATGTTAGAAGTTGGAACAAAAGCACCGGATTTTTTATTGCCGGATCAGAATGGGGAGATGCATAGTTTATCAGACTATGCCGGTAAAAAGGTCGTTTTATATTTTTATCCGAAAGATAATACACCAGGATGTAGTAAACAGGCATGTGGTTTTAGCGAATTGTATCCGCAGTTTTTAGAAAAAGATGCCATCGTTATTGGTATCAGTAAAGATTCCGTGGCTTCCCATAAGAAGTTTGAAGAAAAATATAACCTTCGATTTACGTTGCTATCCGATACGGAACTTTCTGCCATTCAAGCATATGACGTATGGCAGGAGAAGAAAAACTATGGGAAAGTATATATGGGAGTTGTCCGCACAACGTATCTGATTGATGAACATGGAATAATAGAAAAAGTGTTTTCGAATGTAAGGGCAGCAGAGAATCCGGAGAAAATGCTTGAGGAATTAAAATGAAAATAATAATTTCTCCGGCAAAGAAAATGAAGGTGGATGATGATTCACTGGCGCCTGTGGATCTACCGGCTTTTTTAAAAGAGAGCAGTGTCATAAAAGAATGGATGCAGAATTTGTCTTATGAAGAGGCAAAAAAATTGTGGGGATGTAATGAAAAACTGGCAAAGCAGAATTATGAAAATTTACAAAATATGAATCTTTGGAATCGGCTGACTCCGGCAATTCTATCCTATGAAGGGATTCAGTATCAGTATATGGCGCCTGCTGTGTTTGAAGACAAGATGTTTTCTTACATTCAAAACCATTTAAGGATACTGTCAGGATTTTATGGTGTATTAAGACCTATGGACGGTGTTGTTCCTTACCGGCTGGAAATGCAAGCAAAGACAAATATCGGTGGAGTCAAAGGATTATATCATTTTTGGGGAAAGAAGTTGTATGAAAATATTATTGATGACACACACATCATTGTTAATTTAGCATCGAAAGAGTATTCCAAATGTATTGAAAAATACTTAAAGCCGGAAGACTGTTATGTGACATGTGTATTTGGAGAATTACGTGGCGGAAAGGTTGTTCAAAAGGGAACTTATGCGAAGATGGCACGGGGAGAAATGGTCAGATTCATGGCTGAAAATCATATTTTGGTTCCGGAAGAAATGAAAGAATTTGACAGATTGGGTTACCAATACAGTGAAGAATACTCAACGGATTCGGAATATGTATTTGTTAAGAAATAGTTTACGTTAAAAAATTGGAGACATCAAATGATTTTGAGTGTAAGCCGAAGGACGGACATTCCAAATTATTATGCGGAATGGTTTTATAATAGAATAAAAGAAGGCTTTGTATATGTGCGTAATCCAATGAACTTCCATCAAATCAGCAAAATTGATTTATCTCCTAAGATTGTGGAATGTATTGTCTTCTGGACGAAGAATCCGGCGCCTATGATGGACGGACTGGATGCATTATCGAACTATCATTATTACTATCAGTTTACATTGACAGGATACGGGAAAGACATAGAGTGCAATGTTCCTCACAAAAAGGAAAAAATGATACCGGTATTTCAAAAACTGTCAGAAAAAATCGGAAGTAAAAAAGTTATTTGGCGATATGACCCCATTCTATTCACGAAAAAATATACACCCGAATATCACCTTAGGGCATTTGAACAGATAGCCAATGCTCTTAAGGGATATACAGACAAATGTGTAATCAGTTTTGTTGATATTTATGCAAAAAATAAGAGAGACATGCAAGCCATAGGGGCTTATGAGATGGATGAAAGGATGTTGATGACATTTGCTGAGAAATTAAGTGAAATTGCAAAAGCAAATGGAATGGCAATTGGCAGTTGTGCCGAAAAGATGGATTTATCCCCATGTGGGATAGAACATAACTGTTGTATTGATAAAAAATTGATTGAAGAGATTGTCGGATGTAAAATTAATGCGGGAAAAGATAAAAATCAGCGCTATGAATGTGGATGTATCGAAAGTATTGACATTGGAACATATCATACTTGCAAAAATGGCTGCAAATATTGTTATGCCAATCATAGTTTGCAAAGTGTTATGAAAAATTGTAATCAATATGATGTCACCTCACCTTTATTATGTGGGATGGTTTTAGAGGGGGATAAAATCAGTAATAGAAAAACAAAAACATTGAAAGAGGAGTGATTGCGATGTTTGGCGGTCAGGAAATTATTCGATAAATTTTGACGGATACAAAAACAGCAAATCATAAAATCAGGAGGAAAACGTGATGAAAATCGTATTAAGAAAAATTGTATGTTATCTCATGACACTTGCATTGATTGTAACTGCATCTGTTTCAGCCAATTCAGCCACAGCAATTGCAGCAGTGAGCACTGAGGAACGACTGATTACCGTAGGCGGAAAAACAGTTACTGCGGATATGAAGATAGCAGATGTGAAAAATTTGTTTGGTGCGCCAAAACTGGAGACATCCTCTTATTGGGGCGGACATGCATACACGTTCTACGGTGATAATTATAGTGACTACTTATATTTGGAAACCTATTCTGACGGTACAATTGCATGTTACGGAAGCGTCAGCCCGGGATTTGAGACAAATATATATAATTATGGTGACAGACCGAATAATTATGTTCGCACAGGCTGCGAAGCAATCGATAATGACGGCATACTGTATGGGGTGATTTACTACACAGACTATCATTCGGACGCCTATAAGGTATTTGGCAGCAATTTAACGGAAAATAACAGAATTCTCTGTAAACATGCCGTCGAGATGTGGAATGCCATATCATATTTTCAGGGATATGATACGCCGACATACTTTGATGAACAGTTATTTAATGTCAATGCACAATTGGCAGATAATCATAGTGATTTATACGATTACTGTAATCGTACAGGTCAGGATTCCTGTTATCAGCTCATAAATAGAGGAACTGTCAGTTTCGCAAACTACAGATACCCGAATCCATTGGAATTTGCAAGATTTGCTGCTTTTTATAAATGTCAAAATGGCAATGCAATAGGGTTCATGTATTACCCAAAGAATAACAGCGATGATGGTTATATCGCTTTGAAAGGGTTTGCCAGCAAAGAATTATTGACGGATTGGAGACCGGTGTCTTATACCGACAGAGAAAAAGAACTGTTACAAAATTCAAGAGACTATTATGCAAAATCCGTAGAGGCCTATAATTCTGAAGAATCGTACTATGAAATAGAGCCTTCATACGATACGATTGAAACAATCGAAGGCGGAAAACTGAGTGAAGGTGTGGCAAAGGGGGCTGTGGATTATTTAAATGCCATCCGTGTGGGCGGAGGTTTAAATCCTTTGGAATATTCGGAAGAATTGTCAATCGCTGCACAATGTAAATCTACATATACAATATATTTATCCCAGAACAATATTGCTAATAACAATCCACATACTCCGCCCAAGGTGGAGGGACTGAGCGATGAATATTATGAGAAATGTCTCAGCGGTGCAGGAGAAAACTTATTTATGTGCGGAATCCTCAGTACCAGTATTATCGGAAGTATCAGTTATGCTTTAGATGACAGTTATGGAACAGGACAATATTACAGCAGAGGACACAGGTATAATCTGTTAGATCCGGGCTGGAAGTATATCGGAGTAGGAAATACATTGCAGCAGGGATGTCATAAGATGTCGGGATCACAAAGTTATGATGTGGATGTTGTGGCATGGCCGGCAAATGGAATTACAATTTCCGAGAGTAATTTTTCGCCTTCCGGAATGTGGACCTGTCAATTTTATAATGGTTTAAAACCGACATCGAATACTACGATAACAATAGAATGTCTTAACAGCGATGCTGTTTGGAAGATTGATCCAAATAATCTTTCGGACTCCCAGGATTATCATGTAAGCGGCAGCCTTATATCCTATAAGGACAATTCTATTGCCTTTAAAACAGGTGGTGTCTATGAGATTACATTTGAGCATCTTTTGGACGGTGAAGGAAAAGATGCATCTTATACTTATAGGACTGTATATGAGAATGCATATATTTCTTCGGAAAGCACATCGGAAGTTTCGTCTGTGACGTTGGATGTCACTGCCGTAAAAATTGCCATGGATACAACCCGAAAGATAACTGCAAAGATTGAGCCGGAGAACGTGGAAAATAAGAGAATTTACTTTACAAGCGATAATCCAAGTGTTGCCACTGTAAACGAGTGTGGAGAGGTAACTGCACATTCTCTCGGAACCACTGTTATTACAGCCACGAGTGAAAGTGGAAACGTCACATCTACCTGTACAGTTACGGTAGTGCAAACCCAGGAAGAAGCAGATCCTCTGCCGGAAATACAGAAGCCTGAAACAGGCACAACCGGGGGCGGCACTGGCGAATCTCAGGACAATCCGTCAAATGTAACGGATAATAATACACAGGGAGACGGAACAAGTGCAATAATCAATGATAATGCGCAAAAAGAGCAGTCTGGTGGGACGGAGAAGGATAGTAATTCAAAAGAACAAACAAATGTAGGGAAAGTTAGAATAAAAAGTGCGAAAAAGAATGCAAAGAAGGTGAAAGTTTCACTTAAGAAAATAGAAGGTGCAAAAAAATACCAGATACAGATTTCAAAGTCTAAAAAATTCAAAAAGAAAAATATTTTAGTGAATAAAACTGTAAAAAGAGTAAAGTTTACAATGAAATCAAAAAAAATTAAGAATAAGAAGAAACTTTTTATAAGAGCCAGAGCGATTAAAGTTGTAAATGGTGCTAAGTATTATGGAAGATGGTCTGAAACGAAAAAGGTGGTCGCAAAACAATAGTTTGATAATTTGAATATTGTGTACAGGAAGTTCAAAATTTTGCGGACGATAATTGATGCAGCTACTTTGAGGAGACAGAAAGCTCTTGGGGATTGCCTGCTCTAATAAATGCGGAAATATTTTCGGAGGTAGAAAAATGACCACGAAGGATGAAGTTGTTTCTGAATTGATAAACAACATAAAATATGGAATAAAATGGATATTGATTTCATTGGTGATGGGGAGTATTTGTGGTATGGTGGGAGCTGCTTTCTACCATTCGATTGATTATGTGACTGAATTGAGAAAAATGAATGAAATATTCATATGGTTCATGCCGCTTGGGGGTATTTTAATTGTATTTTTGTATCATAGTGTAGGTTTACATAATGAACCGGGAACCAATATTATCATACAATCCGTGCGGCAACAAAAAGTAGTTCCCAGAGTGCTGGCGCCGGCTATCTTTTTGGCAACGGTTATTACGCATTTGGTTGGAGGTTCCAGCGGCAGAGAAGGCGCGGCTTTACAAATCGGTGGTTCTATCGGGACAGCTTTGGGACGCATAATAAAAATAGACAAAAAAGATATGT
>CALWNA010000146.1 GCA_944382505.1 uncultured Lachnospiraceae bacterium | reverse complement strand
CGAATATATTTCCTGTATTTTTTCGTCTTCTCTACGTGTCTCTATAAATTTCATAACATCCTCTTTCTGATTTTCTTAATAATTTCATCCCATTTTTTATATTTCTCTTAATTTGTTCAGACTTCTTAAAATCTTTTCCCTTTACCTTACAGTTAATCTTTATTATAATTGATAATGTACGTAAATACAAGAATTGGAAATATGGCGCATATACTTTTTATGCGAAAAAATATATCGTAACGGGAGACTTAAATATGAACAAAAAAGTGCTGAAAACACTTGAATTTTATAAAATAACAGAAATGCTGGCAGACCATGCAGGCTCCGATCCCGGGAGGAAAATATGCGAAAAACTGGAACCTTCTTCGAATCTGGATAAAATAAAAAAAAATCAGCAGCAAACCGGCGACGCCCTAAAAAGAATATGGCAAAAAGGCAGCGTGTCATTTTCGGGAATTTATGATATTGGAGAATCCTTGAAACGTCTTGAGATTGGCAGTACCCTCGGCACAGGGGAATTTCTTAAAATCAGTTCCCTTTTAAGTGTTGCCATCCGAATTAAAACCTTTTCCAGAACAGAAAATGACGATGACTCAAGAGACAGTCTGTCTGAAATGTTCGAGACGATTGCACCTTTAACCAATTTAAAGAATGATATTGACAGATGCATTATTTCTGAAGATGAAATTGCCGATGATGCATCCGCCAATCTGAAAAATATCAGAAGACAGATGAAGCTGACAAATGAACGGGTTCACAGTCAGTTAAATTCACTGATTACGTCACAATCCGGAAAAACATATTTACAGGATGCTTTAATTACCATGCGGGATGGCAGGTACTGCGTTCCCGTAAAGCAGGAATACCGAAACAATGTACCGGGGATTATCCACGATCAGTCTTCCTCCGGTTCTACACTTTTTGTGGAACCTTCCGCAGTTGTGGAACTAAATAATAAACTTCGTGAACTGACGGGGAAAGAAGCAGATGAAATTCAAATAATTCTTGCCAATTTAAGTGTAGCATGTGCAGAACATGTTTTGGAATTAAAAACAGACATGGATATTCTGGCACGTCTTGATTTTATCTTTGCCAAGGCGTCTCTTGCCAAAGACATGAAAGCGTCCATGCCGGAATTTAACAATCTCGGACAGATTCATATCAAGAAAGGTCGTCATCCGCTTTTGGATGCAAAAAATGTTGTACCCATTGACGTTACCCTGGGAAAAGATTTTACCCTTCTGATTGTAACCGGTCCCAACACCGGCGGTAAAACCGTTTCATTAAAGACCGTGGGGCTTCTTACCCTGATGGGGCAGTCCGGACTGCACATTCCCGCCTTTGAAGGAAGCCGGCTGGCTGTATTTAAAGAAGTTTTTGCAGACATTGGAGATGAACAGAGTATTGAACAAAGCCTCAGTACATTTTCTGCCCATATGGTCAATACTGTTAACATATTAAACCAGGCAGACAATGATTCTCTTGTGCTTTTTGATGAACTTGGTGCAGGCACCGACCCTGTGGAGGGCGCTGCTCTAGGAATTTCCATACTATCTTTCCTGAAAAACGTAGGTGCAAGAATTATGGCAACAACACATTACAGCGAATTAAAGCTATATGCGCTGTCGACAGACGGAGTGCAAAATGCAAGCTGTGAATTTGATGTGCAAACCTTGAGACCTACCTATAGGCTTTTAATCGGTCTCCCCGGTAAAAGTAACGCCTTTGCCATTTCCGGGAAATTAGGTCTTCCTGAATATATTATCGAAGATGCCCGTTCCCGCATTGACAAAGAAAATAAACAATTTGAGGATGTGCTTTCCGAAAT
This sequence comes from uncultured Lachnospiraceae bacterium, assembly GCA_944382505.1. GTDB lineage: Bacteria > Bacillota > Clostridia > Lachnospirales > Lachnospiraceae > Eubacterium_G. Next base: position 38,708 of record CALWNA010000146.1, on the reverse strand, counting down.
TGAGCGTCAGCGGATACAGATAGAAAAAGATCAGGAAACGATTGCTGTATATAAATCCCAAATTCAATCTCTGAAACGAGATTATGAGATTAAGACAGAAAAACTTCATGAACAACGTGATAAAATTCTTAATAAAGCCCGGGAAGAAGCTCTTGATATACTGAAAGAAGCTAAGGAAACTGCTGATGAAGCTATTAAAAACATTAATAAATACAGAAAATCCGGAAATACCCGGGAAATGGAGAAATCCAGAAGCAAGGTGGGTGCGCAAATCAAGAAGAACCAGTCCGGCGGTGTGAAAGCATCGGCGCCGAAAAAACAGTATAAACCTTCCGATTTTAAATTGGGAACCGGCGTCAGGGTGTTGAGTCTGAATTTAAACGGAACAGTGGCATCACTTCCAAATGCAGACGGCAATCTGACTGTGAAAATGGGAATCTTAAATTCAAAGGTCAATATCAAAGACCTGGAAATTATTGACGAGCCGGACATTAAAGCTCCGGGGCTAAACCGCACAGGCAGCGGCAAAATAAAAATGAACAAATCTCTCACCGTGAAAATGGAGCTGAACCTGATTGGTAAAACCGTGGATGAGGCTTTGGCGGAGCTTGAAAAATATTTGGATGATGCCTATATCGCCAGACTTCCGCAAGTTTATATAATTCACGGAAAAGGAACCGGAACCTTAAGAAAGGCTGTGCAGGATTACCTGAAGAAATGTAGTTATGTCAAGTCTTTCCGAAACGGAGAACAGGGAGAAGGCGGCGCCGGCGCTACCGTTGTAGAATTTAAATAATTATTTATCTTTCCTAAACTTTAAGGCATAACTTTGCCTGCCGGCAGATTGATTTTTAACAAAAACTTTCAATTATATTCACATAATTTATTTAGAATATAATTGTCAAAAAATGGACAGATGTGATGTCTTATCACATCTGTAAACTATAAAAATAATATAACAAATACCTTGGAGGATATTAAAATGGCAAGCAAACAGAAAATTTTAATTGTTGACGACGACGAAAACATTGCAAACTTGATTTCACTTTACTTAACAAAAGAATGCTTTGAGACACGTATTGAGCATGATGGACAGGCAGCCTTGGATGCGTTTAAGGAGTACCAGCCCGATTTGGTTTTATTGGACCTTATGCTCCCGGGCATTGACGGATATGAAGTGTGCCGTGAAATCAGAAAAACATCAAAGACTCCTATTATTATGCTTTCTGCAAAAACAGAAGTGTTCGACAAGGTTTTAGGTCTGGAATTGGGCGCTGATGATTATATGATTAAGCCTTTTGACTCCAAAGAGCTTGTGGCAAGGGTAAAAGCAGTTCTCAGACGTTACACGGATGTTTCCACTCCTTCAACAAAGCCTGCCGAAAAAAGAGTCGCTTACAAAGATCTTATTATCAACCTTTCCAATTATGAGGTTATTTACAAGGGCAAGCCGGTGGAAATGACTCCAAGAGAAATTGAACTTTTATATTTTCTTGCATCTTCTCCAAACCAGGTGTTTACAAGAGAACAACTTCTTGACCACATCTGGGGCTATGAATATGCCGGTGATACGAGAACCGTGGATGTTCATATCAAAAGAATTCGTGAAAAAATAGCCGATACGGATGAATGGTCCATTGGTACTGTCTGGAGTGTTGGTTACAGATTTGAAGTTCGTAATAAAGGTTAAAAGAAGTAACAATGAAAAATTCTATTCTCACTAAATTTTTTATAGGATATTTTTCTTTTGCAGTTTTGGGATTCTTACTAATCTCTTATTGGTCCACGAACCTTATTTATAATCATTTACTTGGGGAAAAAGTAAATGAACTATATAAATATTCTGCCATTGTCGCCGACAATATTGGTGCCGTGGCAGAATCTTCTGTGGAAGACATTGACAATTTTAAATTGTTTTTGAATGATTTTAATGATGTTCTCAATTGCGACATACTGATATTAAACGTGGAAAATGAGCTGATTTTCTCCACGGATCAGACGACTGCCGTAAATGAGAATACATCAAACATTGTGATTAAAGATTTCAATCCCGATGAATACGCAAAAGAGCATTATAAAATAAATAAATTTTATAATATCTATAATACAGACACATTAAGCGTCCTTCATGCCATAAATGATGACGATAATACTGTTATTGGATATGTAGTTTCTCATATGCCTACATCCCTCATTAAGCAGAGCAGTTATAATGTAACTTTTATTTTCTACCTTACTTATGCCATTATTCTTGCTTTGTCACTGATTATTTTCTTTAACTTTATGTGGGTAATTTATATGCCGCTGAAACAGATACGCCTTGCAGCCATGGAATATGCAAAGGGAAATTTTGAATATGAAGGACTGAAGGTTGCAAACGATGATGAAATCGGAGATGTTGCAAGTTCTCTGAAATATATGTCCAAGCAGTTAAACAACTCAAGAGCATATCAGAAAGAATTTATCTCCAATATCTCTCATGACTTCCGCTCGCCATTGACCTCCATTAAAGGTTATTTGGAGGCAATGATGGATGGAACAATTCCACCGGAAGAGCATAATAAATATCTTTCTATCGTATTATCTGAAGCAAACCGACTGGAAAAACTTACCACCGGATTGCGGGAATTAAACAGTTGGAACAGCACCGGACCGGAGTTAATCCTGGAAGAGTTTAATATGGAGAATGTCATTGCCTCCACTGTAGAAACTTTCCAGGGAAGCTGTGAAAAAAAACATATTGAACTGATTATCCAGTTCCCTTCCAAACATTATAATGTTTATGCCGATAAAGGAAAGATTGAACAGGTACTTTATAATCTGTTGGATAATGCAATAAAATTCAGCAATCCTTCTTCCAAAATTATTATTAAGCTTTACAACAAAGGCGATAAACAATATTGTTCTGTGAAAGATTTTGGTATAGGTATTCCAAACGGAAGCATTGACAAAATATGGCAGAGATTTTATAAAACGGATATTTCCCGGGGGAGAGATAAAACCGGTTCGGGAATCGGCCTTGCCATTGTAAAAGAAATCATAATGGCACACAATGAAACCATTGACGTAATCAGTACCGAGGGCGTTGGAACTGAATTTGTATTTTCCCTCAAAAAATTCAAAAAATAATATTATACAGACCTTCTTATGTTCTGACTTAACACTGCGATAAATTCCGAATTTGTAGGTCGCATGCGTCCGGAACCCTTAGAAAATTTGAATTCCTTTTTTAATTCACTTTCTTCGTTTCTCGACCATGCGACCTCTATTGCATGTCTGATTGCTTTTTCTACCCGCTGCGATGTAGAGTTATGCTTTTTGGCTACATTGGGATACAGCACTTTTGTTATACCCTCCAGCGCCATCTCATCCTTCAATACTTCCTTAATGGCAGTGCAGATATATCGATATCCTTTTAAGCTTGCAGGAATACCTATCTGATTCAATTTTTCTGCAATAATCATATCAACATCCGGTTTTGATTCCTTTATTTTTTTATCTTTTCCAATGGCATCCCGCACATGCTCTGCCTTGCCGGCTATAACTCCCACATTAAAAGGTTTGACCATAATATAATTTACACCCTTGCTGCAAGATTCATCAATTATAAAATCTGCCAATTGTTGCAATAATGCCGGATTATCATCTGCTATTGTAATTTGCAATTTTTTCATTTTTTCCCCTTTTTTATCTGTATTATTGATAAAATGATATTACAATACATTTTCCGCGTTATATCATAACTCTTATTGTAAATTAAAAAAAGGCATTATTTGGCACGAAATTCAATAAAGTCAATTGCCAATATGCCACATATTACACTTAAAGGAGGGAAATTATTGAACAAAAAATATGCTGAAATATTATATTATAAAAACAGGATTTTGAATTCCATTAACAAACTTATGTATGATAAAGGCTGGTCCATCAAGCAACTTTCTGAAGAAGCCGAGCTTCCTTATGAATCTGTCAAAAAACTTGTGGGCGGAAAAATCAATAATCCCACGATATACAGCATTATTAAGCTGAGTAAAGCTTTTGAGAGCAGTCCGGATCATCTTTTAGAGTGGAATTCAATCTATAATTTACAATCCCGACATCTTCCACAACGCGCACTTACCTTATTATCAGAAATCGCCAATTTTGAAATGTATCTCCATGAGTACAATCAAAAATATCTCAACAATAACATACCTGTATTGGTTCCTGTCGGAAAATTCTACGATGGTATGATTTTTGACAGTATTTTTACAGATTCCATCAATATCTCCCCCTATCAGAAAGATTTTAAAAACAATATTATGTGCGGGTTGAAAATTGTAGGAAAATCACTTCATCCCACTTATCTGGACAATGACATTCTCCTGATTGCCAAAGACCGATTTCCTCTTAACCGGGAAATCGGAATATTTCTCATCGGTCATAAAATATACATACGGAAATACATTGTCAGCAACCCTATTGAACTGGCTTCCGTCAATCATCGTGGCAGTTCCATAAAAATAACCGACATAGATGATATACACTTTTTTGGCAGAGTTATTACTGTTGTCCGAAAATAAATTTTTTATCATTTTGTTAATCTTTACTAATTTTGTAAACAATTATTTTATTGCAATATGTCTTCAATTGTATTATTATATTTCTATAAATATTAAAGGAGGCTTATACATAATGGCTTACAAGATTAATGATGGATGTATCGGTTGTGGTGCATGCGCAGGCTCTTGCCCGGTTGGCGCTATTAGCGAAGGTGACGGTGTTTACGTTATCGATGCTGACACTTGTATCGAATGCGGTGCATGTGCAGGTACTTGCCCAACAGGTTCTATCGAATTAGATGCATAAATAATTAAGGAAATATCCTTAAAATATTTAACCGATATGTAAACAATGTTTAAAAGAGGCTGTCACTTGACAGTCTCTTTTAACGTGTAATTGTCTTACCAAATATCTGCTATGTAGTCTGTGGCTTTTTGCCAAAATGCGGTTCGGTTTTCTTTTTCCCCGCTTTTTTTGTCAACATCTTTTCAGCTTTCAGTTTCTTTTTTCGCTCCTTTCTGCTCATGCGCTGACGACTTCTCATGGCCTCATCCAGTTTCTTATACCGCTCTTCTTCTTTCTCATCCTGCACTCTCATAAGATAATCCATTCCCTTTAATACATTTTCACTCACATTGTCACTTAATTCTTTGCCCAAATTTACCGTGGATTCTTTCAAAGCTTTGGATACGATCTTGTCCATAATTTCCTGAAACTGTTCCATTTTTCCATTGGGTTCAACCCCATTGACCGCTTTTACCTCAAGTAACTGCTTTGACTCTTTTTTATCTTCCGGATCGGTTATCATCATTTTAATAGCACGCAATCCATAACCCTGCTTCTTTAAGTCCCTTATATTCTTCAGCAAATTAATATGATTCTCTGTATAGTAACGGTGTCCCATCTCATTTCGGGGAATTGTTATCGAAAGTTCTTCCTCCCAGTATCTTAAAACATGGGATTCCACATTCAGCATTTTTGATGCGTCCGAAATCATATATCGCTTTTCACCCATTTAAACCTCCTTAACACTATAATCTGTTAACAAAAAAATTGAGACGTTCACGCTTCTGAACATCTCAATTATAAATGCATTATATGTTGGATTCAATAAATTTAACACTGCGAAAAATACTATTATTTGTAACCTTGTCACTCGGTGTCTAATCGGCTCGCAGTTTTTATACATGTTCGATTTCCGCATTCTCAAATTTTGTAAACTGTGGCAGCCATACCAGTTCCACCTCTCCTACCGGACCGTTTCTTTGTTTTGCCACATTCACAATAATTCTGTTTCTATCCTCCGTCTTTGTCTCTCTGTCGTAATATCGGGACATTAACATTACCACATCGGCATCCTGCTCTATGGACCCCGACTCACGGAGGTCAGCCATAATAGGCTTCTTGTCTTCTCTTGTTTCCGACGCACGATTTAACTGTGATAATGCAATTACCGGGACATTCAATTCTCTGGCAATCCCCTTAAGTGTACGGGAAATCTCTGCAATTTCCTGCTCTCTGCTGGAATGGCGTCCATTTGTCGTCATCAGTTGCAGATAATCCACTATGACAAGCTGAATATCTTTTTCCAACTTAAATTTTCTGCATCGGGAACGCATTTCCCCAATACTGATACCCGGCGTATCATCAATAATAATATTGGAATTTCCAATTATATTTGCTGACTCCACAATATTTGCCCACTCATTGTCACTTAAATCACCATTTCTGATTTTCTGTGAACTAACCATGGAATTTTGTGAAATCATACGGTTAATCAACTGCTCACTGGACATTTCCAAACTGAAAATAGCTACCGGTATATTATGTTTTACTGCAATTGTTTCCGTGATATTAAGCACAAAGGCTGTCTTTCCCACAGAAGGTCTCGCCGCAATCAAAATAAGATCTGACGGCTGTAATCCCGAAAGCTGTGTATCTAACTTTGTAAACCCCGTCTCAAGTCCGGTAATGGAACCTCTTGTCTGGGAAGCTTTCTCGATTTTTTCAAATACATTCAGAACAACCTGCCGTACCGGCGTATAATCTCCTGTGTTGCCGGATTGAATTAAATCAAAAATCTTCTTCTCTGTCTTCTCTAAGATTGTTTCCAATTTTTCATTACCGGCATAACACGTATTGGCAATCTCCTCATTAGCGCGAATCAAATTTCTCAAAACCGCTTTTTCATAAACAATATCCGTATACTGCTTAATGTTTGCTGAAGTCGGTACCATATCCAAAATATTTCTGATAAAGTCAATACTGATAACTTCTGAAGGAACATCCATTTCCTCCAGCTTTGTCTTAATTGTAATAAGGTCACAGGTTCTGCCTTCATTAAACAGTTCCACCATTGCCTGAAACATTGACCCAAACTGCTTATTATAAAAGTCCTCTGCGGTAATTTTTTCCATGGCAACAGGAATCGCATCCACATCCATTATCATGGAACCGATTACCGCCTGTTCCGCTTCATTGCTATGGGGCATGATTCTTTTTACTACCGCCTCTTCCATATGTCTATCTCCTGAACTGTCACTAAAAATTATCTTTTCCTTTTCAACATAAACTAACTACTTCGCTTCTACTTTAACCGACAGGGTTGCCGTAACATCTTTGTGGAGTTTTATATTAACATGATACGTTCCCAGTGACTTAATGGCATCAGGAATAACAATCTTCTTTTTGTCAATATCCAGATTCAACTGTCTCTTGGCTTCCATGGAGATTTCCTTGCTCGATATGGAGCCAAACACTTTGCCTTCTACCCCCGCCTGAATCTTAACAGTAATAAACTTATCTGCCAGTTCTGCCGCAAGTGCCTGTGCCGCCGCAAGTTTTTCCTGTGCCACTTTTTCTTCATTCTGCTTCTGCAGTTTTAAGTCATTTAAATTTTTCCCATTTGCTTCCAAACCTATTTTCTTAGGCAAAATATAGTTTCTTGCATATCCATCGTTGACATTAACAATTTCTCCCTTTTTTCCAAGAGTTTTTACATCCTGTAATAATATTACTTTCATTAAATTTCTCCTTCCTCCAAACGCTTGCTGATAATCTGTTTTAACATCAACACGACTTCACCAACCGTTCTGTCTTTTACCTGTGCTCCGGCAAGATTCATATGTCCGCCGCCGCCAAATTCTTCCATAATTAACTGCACGTTAATTTTGTCCAGAGATCTTGCACTAATATATATCTGGTCATTATATGGTGTGCATACAAAAGATGCCTTAATATTCTTTACATTGAGAAGTTCATTGGCTGCCTGAGCTCCTACGACAGTAGGAGAGGAAACGCCCTCTGCTCTGCAAATGGAAATAGCATACTCCTCTAAATATATTTCTGTATTCTGAATTGCTGCCGCTTTTGCCTTATAGTCGCTGATATCATCTCGGAACATTCTCCGGACTTTTGTAATGTCTGCACCGTTCTTTTTCAGATACGCCGCCGCTTCAAAAGTTCTTACACCGGTCCTGTTTGTAAAATTATTTGTATCAATCATAATACCGCCATATAAAGCCTCTGCCTCAGGCTTTGTGAGTTTGACAGTTTCCTTTATATACTGCATTATTTCAACAACCATTTCACAGGTTGATGATGATGATAATTCAATATAAGAAAGCTGTGCATTATCAATAACATCCGTCGTCTGTCTGTGATGATCAAAAACAATCAGACATTGCGCCCTGCGCACCAGTTCCGGGTATTCTGTGTATCCCGCTCTGCTGCAGTCGACAATAATAAGCGCATCGTTTCTGGAAATCTCTGCCGCTGCCTCAGGTCCGGTTATAAACATATCGTCCTCATATATGTCACTTTCCTTAAAAACATTTACCATCGGAACGACACTGCTGCTGACTTCCCCCAATACAATATGCACTTCCTTGCCAATGGTCTTTCCGATACGATAAAACCCGATGGCAGCGCCGAAAGAATCATTATCTCCAATATGGTGCCCCATAATATACAATGCTTCTTTTGTCTCAATCAAATCCCGGAAAGCCGTTGCCTTAACTCTGGATTTTACCTTCGTATTTTTTTCTACAGTTTTTGATTTTCCTCCATAATAGTATACCTTATTTCCATCTTTCAGGACGGCCTGGTCTCCGCCTCTGCCCAATGCCATGTCTATGGCGGTTCCAGCCAGATCGTAACTTTCCACCAGTCCGTCTCCTCCCATACCGATCCCGATACTAATGGTAATCGGAAGGCCGTTTCCAATATTAACCGTCTTTACTTCATCCAAAATAGCGAACTTATTTGTCTGCATTTTGCTGATATATTTTGTTTTAAAAATAACAAAGTATTTGTCATTTTCCAGCTTTCTTACAATACCGTCATACTGGGAAAAATATTTATTAATTTTTCTGTCAATCAGTGCCACCAGCAATGTCCTTCTTGTAGCTTCAATACTTTGAAGAACTTCATCATAATTATCAATATAAATATGGCCTGTGACCAGCTTTTCGTCTTTATTTTCTTTTGAGAGCTGATGAATCAGCGTCTCATCAAACATATACATTGAAATAATACTTCCTGTATCTTCTTCAAGAAGTGTAAGCTGACTGTCCCCAATGTTTTCCTTTAATGCAAATAACTTTAAGACAATTCTGTAAACACAGCCTTCATATTCAATGTTAAACTCATTTCTGCCATTTTCCTCAAATTCAAGATATTCCGGTTTAAAATCCCCAAAGATCGTGCTGATGCTTTTGTTTCTAATATTCTTTCCCAAAAACATTTTATCAAGTTCTTCGTTTGTCCAAAGCACCTTCCCGTTTTCTTCCAAAAGGCCGTACGGAATCTCCATTTCATGAAGCATCTGTCTCTGCACCTGACTATACTCTGCTCCAAAATCCATTAATTTTTTAATTATGGCAGGCTTAAATCCAAAGTATATTCCTATCGTGACAGCAACATAAACAAGCAGAGACGCAGTCATAACAATCCCTGCCTTCACATCCAAAAAGTATGTAATCACCGTAATTATCATCCAAAATAAATTAAAATACAACGGCCATTTTAAATATCTGCTTATCTGTCCTCTTGCTTTGACATTTTTTTCTTTTTCCATAGAACACTCCATTCCACCGCCATCTTGCCATGCAGACAGCATTGAAATCTTTTTCATATTACCCTCTAATATTTATAATATGCATTTATAGCCATTCGTTTTTAGTATACCATTATTCAGTAAATATTGGAAGAAAAAAGTAGCTTGCAGTTTTTTCCGCTCTTTTGCTGTGAAAAACTTTTATATCTTTACATTCATTTATTTTTATTTTAAACTTATATGTAATTTATGAATTTCATATCAATCTTAAATCATAATTATTATTTTGCATATAATAAAAAATATGTCTAAGGAGTTTTATATGTTTCGGGTTTGGGGAAGAATTTTTCAAAATAATAAAATGCTTCAAAGTACCACCATTGAGCTGAATATGGATGATACAAGAACACACAAAGTTTTCAACGCACTGGAGCAAATCTGTGACGAATTTGATCTTTCCAATCCCATATGGCTGGACACAAATATTAAAGAGTTCAAACGTATTGCCCGAACCCGTTTTTATGCTGATAGTTTTGTGGAACCTATTGATTTTGATTATCTGGATTTTTATGTTATTGAAGAAGACTAAAAATGCCGGAAGACCATATTCGTCTTCCGGCATTTTTGATTATTCATTATGATTATAATCTCTTTAAAAGTTCTGCCGTCATGTCTTCATAACCTGGTTTTCCAAGTAATGCGAACATGTTTTTCTTATAGCTTTCAACCCCCGGCTGATTAAATGGATTCACACCAAGCATATATCCGCTGACACCACATGCAAATTCATACATATAGAACAATTCGCCAAGATAAAATTCATTCTGCTCCGGAATGTTCACCATAAGATTTGGAACATCTCCGTCTGTGTGCGCAAGAATCGTACCATTCATGGCGCTCTTGTTTACAAAATCCATATCCTTGCCTGCAAGGTAATTTAATCCGTCTAAATCATCCGGATCTTTCTCTATCATAATCTTAGCGTTTGTGTTTTCAACATTTAGCACTGTCTCAAACATAATTCTTGAACCGTCCTGAATAAACTGTCCCATAGAATGAAGATCGGTTGTGAAGTCCACCGCTGCCGGAAAGATACCTTTCCCATCTTTTCCTTCGCTTTCACCATAAAGCTGCTTCCACCACTCACCAAAATAATGAAGACTTGGTTCGTAATTAGCTATAATTTCAACAGCTTTCCCTTTTCTATATAATATATTTCTGACTACGGCATACTTCATGGCATCATTTTCTTCAAATGTACTGCCAAGTGCTCTTTCTCTTCCGCTCGCTGCACCTGCCATAAGCTGGTCAATATCAGCTCCGCTTACCGCTATCGGGAGTAAACCTACTGCTGTGAGAACAGAGAAACGTCCTCCTACATCATCCGGAACAACAAAACTCTCATATCCTTCTGCTGTTGCAAGCACCTTTAACGCTCCCTTTGCTTTGTCTGTTGTTGCGTAAATTCTCTTAGCCGCTTCTTTCTTTCCATATTTCTTCTCGAGTTTCTCTTTAAATACTCTGAATGCAATCGCCGGCTCTGTTGTGGTTCCTGACTTGGAAATAACATTCACCGAGAAATCTCTGTCTCCGACAACATCCAGTAATCCCTGAAGATATGCCTGACTGATATTGTTTCCTGCATAATATATTTCCGGAGTTTTTCTGATTTCTTTTGGGACATTATTGTAGAAGCCATGTCTTAAGAAATCAATTGCAGCTCTCGCACCAAGGTAAGAACCGCCAATTCCAATAACAATCAGCACTTCTGAATCATTTTTTATCTTTTCTGCTGCTTTTTTAATTCTTTCAAATTCATCTTTATCATAATCTATCGGTAAATCAATCCATCCCAGGAAATCATTGCCTTCCCCTGTTCTTTCAACCAGAACTTTTTTTGCATTTTCTGCGATTTTTCTCATATTTTCCACTTCATCATCTGAAATAAATGAAGCTGCCTTTGAATAATCAAACGTTACCTTAACCATATTTCTCTTTTCCTCCGTTTTTTTCAAAACTATCCCATATTATAAGCATTTGAAACCATTTTATCAAGACTTAATCGCATTTTTTGTCATTTATTGTAAAAATTCACCTATTACCTGATTGAGAATTTGCTCCTCCATCCGTTTTTTCTCATTTTCTTTCTGACTGTCTGCAGAATCCACTGCAGTATCCACATCATTCTTTGCTGTTTCTGAAACAACATCCATCAGGGAATCAATATGTCTTTCCTCTCTGGTCATTGCATTATTTTCCAGAAAATCAACAATAATATACGTCAGTTCCATTTGTTTTTCCCTGATATCGGTACAGCGATTAATCATTTCCAGTGCAAATCCAAAAAAACACCCTGTAAGAATATATGCCATGGCCGTAGTCTTTCCGCTTCCGGTCCGGTAAAGTTCCAGTCCCAGCAATCCGGAAAATCCCACAATACAGATTATGCACCAGTTAATAATATTGTTTAACTTATTTAATGAAAAAATACCTGCTTTGCATTTATTTAATTGTCTTTGTACTAAAATCATGGGATTTGAAACAGAACCATGAATCTGTTTCACACTGTCAAATCTCATTTTTATCTGTCGGAGCGTTGCATTTTTTGGATTGGTCATGTTCTCTGCCTTTCGAATTAATCTTCCATAATTCACTATGACAACCCATTTTGTTACAATTCCAAACAAAAAAATACTTCCCATGATACAAAGGAAGTACTTTTCATTCACAACAGCCGGAACCACCTTGTCCAGCCATTTCAAAAAACCTGCCCAATAATATTCAAGCATTTTCATTCCCCCTTTTCGTTTTTATAAATAAAATTTTACCACAACAAAGGGAACGAGACACTTAAAATCGTTCGTCAAATTTTTCCAATTTTATCTCTGTCTTTTTTAATATTCTTCTATCATTTTATTTAAAAGTGTGACGGAATTTTCTGCAGCCTTTTTCTCAAATGTCCGGTAATCTATCTTTACTTTTCCATCTGCCCTGTCAGATATAGACCGGATAAGCAGAAAAGGAATATTGTTAAGATACGCCACATGGGCAATGGCAGCACCTTCCATTTCCGCACAATCGCCGCCTAAATTTTTTCGTAAAATTTCTTTTTCCTGCTGCGTTCCGATAAACCGGTCCCCGGAGACAATTTTTCCTTCAAAAATATTCACATTCAACCCCGCATTTTTTGCACTGTTTTTTGCCAGTTCTCTCAATCGGTCATCTGCTTCAAAGATAGAAATCTCCATGTCCGGAATAATTCCCCGCTCATATCCGAGAACCGTAACATCCATATCATGTTCCTGGGCAACGTTGGACACAACAATATCACATATATCAATGTCATCATTCAGTGATCCGGCAACACCTGTGTTAATAACAGCATCTGCCATAAACACATCTGCAAGAATCTGCGTACACATTGCCGCATTGACCTTTCCCACTCCACACTTTACTGCCACAACATCTTTGCCGCCAATCTGTCCCTGACAAAAATTCATTCCTGCAATGGTTTTTATATGTGTGTATTTCATTTCGTTTTTGAGCCCGTCCACCTCAACATCCATTGCTCCGATAATTCCCAACATAATTGTTTTCCTTTAAATTGATTTATTCTCCTTCAGATATAATTCCAACGCTTTTGCAAACTGATCGGGACATGATGTTCCTTTGCCACCGCAATCTATCCCTTTCATTCTCTGAATCGCTTCATGGATGTCCATTCCTTCTACCAATGCCGCAACACCCTGGGTATTTCCCATACATCCCAGTGTAAACTTTGCGTTTGTCACTTTTCCATCTACCACATCAAAGTCAATTGCTCTTGAACATGTCCCCTTTGTTACATAATGCATCTGTTATCCCTCCATCATTCTTCTCTTTCTTCTTCTTCTTTTTCTTCTCTTCCTTCTGCGCGGAGTCCCATCAGCTCTCAATGGAATTTCTTCCTCCAGCTTTTTCTCATACAAGGCGGCAACCTCCTCAATATCTCCCTTGGCAATCAGCTCTCCATGTTCCAGAAGAATTGCTTTGTTGCAAAGGCGCTTCACCTGTGCCAGACTATGAGACACGAAAATAACCGTGACGCCATGGTCGAACATTGTCTGCATTTTTTTTTCACACTTTCTGCGAAATCTGGCGTCTCCCACAGATAAAACCTCATCCAAAATCAATATTTCCGGTTCTACCACCGTTGCAATAGAAAATCCAAGTCTTGCCCGCATTCCTGATGAATAATTTTTAATTGGCACATCTATAAATTCTCCCAACTCCGAAAATTCCAGAATTTCATCGTATTTTGACTCTAAAAAATCTCTTGAAAAACCCAACACGGAACCGTAAAGAAAAATATTTTCTCTTCCTGTATAATTGGGATCAAATCCTGCGCCAAGTTCAATCATCGGCGCCATATGTCCATGTCGTTCCACTTTCCCGTAAGTTGGTTTGTAGACGCCGGCAATAACTTTTAACAATGTACTTTTTCCAGCCCCGTTAAGACCCAGTATTCCCATTCTGTCGCCCTTTCGAATTTCAAAACTGACGTTTTTCAACGCCCAAAATTCATGAAAACGGGTTTTCTGTCCTTTTAATTTTTTTATAATCAATTCTTTTAAATTATCAACTTTTTCTTTGCTCAGATTAAACCTGACGCTGACATCGTCGACTTTGACTGCAACTTTCTTTTTACCCATTGTTCCTCCTAAACATACAAGATGAACTTATCCTGGTTTTTCTTAAATATAACAACCCCTATAATCAGTGCAATAATACTGAAAACTGCGGAATATATAAGCATAAATGTTTCCTGGGTGCTGGAAAAAATAGACTCACCCAGCAAAATAACACGCCGAAAGTTTGAAATAATGCAGTATAACGGATTTAACTGTATTACCTTCTTTACCGTTTCACTGCCGAGACTATCTACAAAATAGAAGATTGCAGAGCAATACATAATCAGCATAATCACAACATCCCAGAGATATTCAATATCTCTGAAAAATACGCATACCGTAGATAAAAACATGGCTGCAGCAATACACAATATCAATAAAACGAATATCGGAATAACCGCCTCGATAATGTGCCACGTCAATGGAATTCCCAATACAATACCTACGATTGCCAGTACAATTAACGACAGTAAAAAAATGATAAAATTATAAATAACACTGGAAAGCGGGTATAAATATTTCGGTACATATACTTTCTTTATCATTGCCTGATTCGATCGAATAGACCGCATTCCTATTTTAGAACAGCTTGCAAAACAGCTATACAGCAGACGTCCGCAAAGAACATAGACAGGATATAACTCAGGACCGATTGGGCCGCCGGCTCTTCCAAGCACCCGTCCGAACACAAATGTAAGCACCATCATCGTCAGCAGCGGTTCCAATAAAGTCCAGATTAATCCCAGATAAGATTTTCTATATTTTAATTTGATTCCTTTTTTTACGAGTTCGATTAACAAGTATCTGTATCTCATAAAACTATCAATATATTTTTTCATATAACCTCCGAAACTGTCATAAGACAATACACGCATTAATTATATAATATTCCACAATATTGTCAAATATTTGTAACATTTTTGTTATCTGTTATGACTCGTGTACGTAATAAGAAAACCGGTATATCGAAATCGATATACCAGTCTAACCAATTTCATTTGTGATAGCTCTGTCTTCTAGTGAAATACTTTTTCCACAACTCTCTGCGCTGCATGTCCGTCATCCACGCAACAGAATCTGTTGTAAAATTCATCATATCTGTCCCTATATTCTTCTGTTATTTTGTCGATGTTCTTTATGGCATCTACCACTTCGTCATTTGTCAGAAGAAGCGGTCCCGGAAGGTCTTTTTCCATATCCAGATAAAATCCCCGAAGCACATCTCTGTATTTTTCCAGATCATATGTGAAATACAATACCGGGCGCTTCAGATTTGCATAATCGAAGAATACGGATGAATAATCTGTAATCAGCAAATCTGAAATCAAATACAGATCCGTAATATCATCATAACTGCTTCCATCCACCGTGAAATCACCATATTGAGAAAGATCAAGCTGATCCACAACAAGATAGTGAAGTCTTAAAAGCAGCACATACTCGTTGCCAAATTCTTTTTCTAACCGCTTTATATCCAAATCCAATTCAAATCCATACTGACCTTTGTCATAGAATTGATCGTCTCTCCATGTCGGTGCGTAGAGAATAACTTTTTTGTTTTCCGGAATTCCCATCTTCCTTTTGATTTTTTCCGCTCGTTCCTGTCGGTCCGGTGCATACATCGGATCATTTGCAGGATATCCGTATTCCAGTATCTTTTCCCTTTCGAACAGAAAACAGCTCTGAAATTTTTCTGTTGAAAACGGATTGTCTGACAACAGATAATCCCACTCTCTTGTCTGCCGGTAAACAATGTCCTTATAGCGGGGATTTGCGGAATGTACATCTTCCATATCAAACACCAGCCGTTTGAGAGGCGTCCCGTGCCATGTGGCAAGCATAATTGTCTCCGGTCTTCTCGGAATACTTAATGACTGTCTCATATTGTTAACCCAATATTTGCTGCGGTTCATATAATAATAATATCTGAGCCCAAAACGCTTACATTTTTTATAACCTGTTCCCGGAATCTTAACGCCTTTTCTGTCCACAACCCATATACATTTATATTTATTTCCGCAATTTTCCATAAGATACTTATAAATATATTTTGGCTGTCCGGAACAGTTTCTTCCCATAAAACTTTCGAAAACAATCCAGTTTTCCTTAAGTTTCATCCTGCTAAATACATAGAGCGTAATTGTTTTGTACATAACTCTCTTGTTCCGGAACATCTTTTTTATTTTTCTGTGGAAGAGTACCCGTATGGATTTTTTCTGCATTTTATCAAAATCATTTTCTATAAATGCATAAATCATCTTTTTCTCTGCACGGGTAAACTCCTTTCTCTTTAAGGCTTTTTTATCAATGGTCTTTGCCATCTCCACAATGCCATTATAAAATTCACCTTTCCATCGCTCATCTTCCGACCAGCGAAGTTTGTTAATATATTCCTTAACAATAAACTTTGCGAGAATAACGTTCAGATGGTTTTTAAGTTTTTTATCATCCCCCGCCATTTTATAGGAATTTTTGTATGCCACGAAATAATCAGGCATTGTCTCTTCCTTTGTGTGCTGAGAAATCGCCGGATTGTTCTGCTTGTCATTGTGATGTCGTTTTACATAAAGCGCATCTTCCGTACACTTAAATTTTTTCGCATATTTAAATATAGAAGTAACTACCAAGGCGTCTGAAAAATATGTCTGGTTCTCGTTAAATCTTATATTATTGTCTATAAATAATGATTTTTTATACAGAGCTCCCAGAACAGTTATTTTATCCAGTTTTCGGTATCTTTCATATCTGTAATTCAGCGGGTCGTTAAAATCAAAGGAAAGCAAAAATTCCTTTCTCTTGGATATTTCTTCTTCCTCTTCATTTTCACTGTCACTTTGAGCATCATTGAATGCCTGTCTCTGAAACCACGTATGTTTTACCTTGCCATATGCCATATCCGTATCTTCATCCATGACGTCAAGCAGCGTCTTAATGGCATCTCCATACAGATAGTCATCATTGTCAAGAAAATAAATATACTCTCCTGATGCCTTGTCCATTCCGAGATTTCTTGCAGCAGACACACCTGTCTTTTCTTCAAGTTTATAAATTTTAAGATGTGCCTCTTTCTGAAACTCCTGAATAATTTCCTCAAGATCATCTTCCGTATGATCCAATACAAGGATTGTCTCATAATCCTGAAACTGCTGTTCAGCAATGCTTTCCAGACAATCTCTTAAATAAAATATATCCTTTTTGTGTGTTACAATAATGCTGACCATTACTTATTTATCTCCCTTGGCATTCATATCCTTGTTATTTAAATCTGTCTTAATCTGTGTCGTCGATATTCCCTCTGTCCTCGGAAGATATACTACCTCACAATAATCTTTTAAAAAGTCAAACTTTCCTTCCCAGTCGCTTCCCATAACAAATGTATCTATCTTATAATCCTGTACATCTGAAATCTTCTGTTCCCAGTTATTTTCCGGGATAACAAGGTCTACATAGCGGATTGCCTCCAAAACTTGTTTCCTTTCCTCATAAGTAAAGTAACATTTTTTTTGCTTGGAATTCCAGTTGAACTCATCGGTTGAAAGCACAACGACCAGATAATCTCCTAATTCCTTTGCCCGTCTCAACAAATTAATATGTCCGTAATGAAGCATATCAAAAGTTCCATAAGTAATAACTCTTTTCATAAATTATCGTTCTCCTTTTTCATCAGTGCTTACTTTTTGTATGCTGACTTTTGTCCGTTTCTTCCTGTGCACATACTTTACACGATTTTAACCATAATATTCTTTATTATAAATATTAACGGAATAATAGTCAATTATTCCGACGGATTTTACTTTCCTGGCCGGATTGAATTTTCATACCATCTATTTGAAAAACAGTTTATATTATAATATAATCAGTTATAATATAAAAAATAAAAGTGATGAAATTTTTTATTGGTTTTATCGCATGTAAATAATAGATTGGAGATTGCTATGCATATCATTCATAAATTAAAATCAAAGGCGGGAAATTTAAAGGAAACTTATCGCCGTACAAAGTATGCCCGTTACTATAAACATTTAGATATTGAACAAAATACTATTTTATATGATTCTTATTTCGGCAGGGGCATGATCTGCAATCCCTATGCCTTTTTTCAGACACTTATAAATCATGAAGATTTTAAAAATTATACCCATGTGTGGGTGTTAGAAGACAGAGTCGGAAACGAGCCTGCCATGCAGCCTTTTCTTGCAGACAAAAATGTAAAGATTGTCCGCAGACACAGTGACGAGCACCTTAGATTTCTCGCCTCAGCAGGATATATTATCACAAACGTATCTCTGCCTTTTTATTATTGCAAAAAACCGGGACAAATTTACGTCAATACCTGGCATGGCACTCCGGTGAAAAGTCTGGGATATGATATTCCCGGTTCTGCCGCTACCATTTCGAATGTCTTGAGAAATTTTTTATCCGCAGACTATATGATTTCCTCCAGCCCGTTTCTGACATCCATATACCTTGATAAATATAAATTAAAAGGAATTTATGAAGGAAAAATTATCGAAGAGGGATATCCGAGAAACGACCGTCTTTTTAACGCGGAAAAACAAGCGGTTACGGAACTTTTAGAGCGTTATAACATCCATCTGAATCCAAATAAAAAAATTATTCTTTATGCGCCAACCTGGAAAGGGGATGATTACTACCACCCACAGGCTTATGTAGAGGATTATATTCAGTTTAAAAACACATTGGAAACATTTATCGATACCGATCAATATCAGATTTTATTAAAACCGCATCAGGTGGTTTATAAAGCATTACAGAAGTCCGGACAATTAGACAATTCGCTGATTCCGGCATTTGTTGATACCAATGAATTACTTTCCATCACGGATATTCTGATTTCAGATTATTCCAGTATTTTCTTTGATTTTCTTGCCAGCAAAAAACCGATAATTTTTTATATTCCGGATCTGGAAGAATACAAAAATTACAGAGGGCTTTATATGGAGCCGGAAAACCTTCCGGGTCCTGCACTGACATCCTTAAAAGATGTGGGGGATTCCATTAACAATCTGGAAAAGACAATGCTGCTATGTCAGGATAAATATCAAAAAGCAAAAGCTTTTGCCTGCCCATATGATGACGGAAGAGTTACCGAAAGGTTAATTGATATTATTTTTAAAAATCGGACCGAGGATGCTTCCGGCAGAAAATATAACATTATCACATGTGACAATTCTGCGAAGAAAAAACTTTTATTTTTTGGAGGCGGTTTGCGAATGAATGGTATTTCCACCGCACTTCGCACTATGCTCGATTATATTGATTACGATAAATATGATGTGACAGTTTTTGCGGGAAATCTTAAGTTTTCCGACAGCAGAGAAATGATTTGCACGTTTCATAAAAATGCCCGGGTTTTTTCAAGAATTGCCTTTACTCCTGCCACTTTTACAGAGCAGATACGAAATGATTTTTTAAGAGTCTTTGGATTTCACTTTCCTTTTATGAAATACCTTTATCCAAAGAAAATGTATGACAGAGAATTTATGCGGTGTTTCGGCGAAAGCCATTTTGACACAGTAATTGATTATTCCGGCTACGGTTCTTTTTACTCTATTCTCCTGCTAAGTGATGGGGGGGCCAAAAAACTCATATGGCAGCACAATGATTTGATGACAGAAAAACATAAAGTAGTAAATCATAAAAAGCCTCATAGCAGAGAACTCCGAGTCGTATTTTCCACCTATCCGTTTTACGACAAAATTGTGGGGTGTTCCAAAGCAACCATGGAGATCAATCTGAAAAAAATAGGCTATGATAACCTAAAAAGCAAATGTTGTTATGTACAAAATACCGCTGACTTTACCCGTGTCCTGGAGGGGGCAAAACATTCTTTTCTTCCTGAGGAATGTTCCGCCGCCGGATTTCCTGACCTTTTCAATAAGTCTCTCACTTCTTTTGTGAATATGGGACGGCTTTCCCCGGAAAAAAATCAGGCAGCTCTCATTAAAGCATTTGCGAGACTTTATAAAGAAAATCAGAATACCCGTTTGTATATTATCGGGAACGGAGCGCTTATGGACGAACTGAAAGCACTGGTTGCTACGCTGAAACTTGAGGGAAAAGTCATTCTGACGGGAAATATGGACAATCCATTTATGCTTATGAAAGAATGCAGTTGTTTTGTTCTTCCCTCCCTTCACGAAGGACAGCCGGTCTCCATATTGGAAGCACGCCTGTTGAAACTTCCTATCATTATGTCCGACTTTAGTTCTGCCCCATCTTCCATGATGGAAAATGGTCAACTGGTTATAGGACATACTGTTTCGGATATTTATAACGGACTTGTTTCCTTTTTAAACGGTGAAGTTCCGGTCTGCGAATTTCATTACACAAATTACAACGAAACTGCGATGAAGCAGTTGGAAGCGATTGTTTAACTACAGACTTATATACTAAAATGAGAATTTTGTTCTCGTCACTGTTTATGTTGTCATTTGGTTAAAAAAGAATGGAGTTGTGAATAAATATGTTTCAGTCAGATACCAGAGTTTCTTTTCAGTACAAAATAAAAAGATTTATTAAAAAGTTGATTCAGCCGGTGTATATGCCTGCAAAGGATAAAGGAAAACGGGTATATTTTAATTATCTCTCCCATCCTGTCCACGACCGCTGTATTTTTTACGAAGCTTTTGCCGGTCTGGGAATTTTGGATAATCCGAGAGCAATTTTTAAATATCTTTTATCGGATTCGGATTTTAAAAATTATACGCATATCTGGTCTATCGACAATCTCCAATTGGCAAACGACAATATAAAAGAATTTTCTTCTCTGGACAACGTAAAAATTGTCAAGAAAGATTCCGCTGCGTATTATAAATATCTGGCAACAAGTAAATATCTCATATCTAATTCTACTTTCGGATATTACTTTGAAAAACGCCCGGAACAGGTTTACATAAATACATGGCATGGGGTTCCTACCAAATCCATGGGATACGAGCACACGGTGGAACGTGTAGAAAATGCCAGAGGGCCTGCCAGAAATTATCTTATGGCAAACTATATTGTATCTGCCAACAGATTTATGACTGATGTGATGTACCGGCGCGCTTACAAGGCAGACGGACTGTTTGAGGGAACCGTTCTGGAGACCGGCTATCCGAGAAGTGATGCTATCGTCTGTCCGGATACGGATTCCGTATATAAAAAATTAAATGATTTGAACATTCCGACGGACAAAAAAATAATTCTCTATGCGCCAACATGGAAGGGAAACCTTTACAATCAACTGGACTATGACGTTTCCGAATTGAAAAGTATTGTGGAAAAATTTACCCGGGGAATTGACCCCAAAAATTATCGCATATATCTCAGAGTCCACTATTTTCTCTACAAAATACTGGCAAAGGACCCGGAATTGGAACCGCTTTTAATTCCTTTTACAATTGACACCAACGAACTTTTATCCGTGGTGGATGTTTTGATTTCCGATTACTCCAGTATATTTTTCGATTTTATCGCCACAAAAAAACCTATTGTCTTTTATGTACCGGACCTTGAGGATTATAGCAGCGGGCGGGGACTTTATATTCCGGTATCCAAACTTCCGGGAATCGTGTCCTCCGACATTAATGAAATTACAGAGGCGCTGAGGGATATCTGTAAAGATGAAACTGCATACACTGCAAAGTATACGGTTCTTCTCAACGAGATGACAAAATGGTGTTCTTATAATGATGACGGCCAAGCTTGTAAACGCCTTGTTGATATCATATTTAAAAACAAAAATACTGTTCCCGTTGCGGACGACCTGTCAGATATTTCTGAAATTGACCAGAATCATCTGGAAAGTTTTATGAAACCTGCCAATTCCTTTTATGTGATTCAAGGCTTTCAAACCCATAAAAGAAAAGTATTAATTTGCGTGAATACGCGGTATGGAGATGAGGCTTTTTATAAAAAACTTAAAATAGAGCTGGAAACCGTCGATTATCAGACGACAGATGTGACACTGCTTGTCACCTCTTTTAAAGACACGGAATTAAAGTCTTATTTTAATCACCTTCCATATCCGGTTCGAATTCTTGTATGGTACGGTCTTCCTTTTGTGACGCCGGACAATGAAGAATTTTACAAATGCGAAGTCCGCCGCAGCCTGGGAAATACACATTTTGATGAAGTTCAAATTGCCGGCAGAATTTCCCCATATTGGGCAGAGTTTGCCAATGCTTTGTTAAAAAAATAATGATTGCCATTGTGGAACAAGAGCTGAAAACGCTCCGAAAAGAAATAAGATATATAACGACATAACAGAACCCGCATCCGTCAATTCTGATGCGGGTTCTGTAAATGAGAGACTTTCTTACATCCCTTTTTCTGTTAAATTTATTTTTTGCATGACACGTTCCTTTATTTTGCTTGTCAGTTTATAATAGCCTGTATATTTTTTCAACATCTCAATGCAGACAGAAATTATCAGACTGATTCCCAATAATACCAAAACAATGAGCGGTGCATATCGAAAACCGTAAATAAATTTTCTGAAATATGTAGCCCTGATGATTGTATGAATCAGAAATATATTCATAGAATACTTTCCAATAATCATTAATATGCTGTTTAAATATTTTATTCCGCAAAGAAACTCATATGAGAAATAAATTATGAAAAATGGTATGAATCCGTCTTTTATCTCAAACAGAACTGCGGAAACTCCACTCTGCCGGAATTTTATCAGCGCAAGTATGATTACAATATCTATTCCCAATTTAACAATTTTGTTGAAAACGGGCGAAGATTTTATTATCTGAAAATTGCTCATTCTGACAAGAAGATTCTTATCTGCACATACAATTCCCAAAAGCACTGCCGGCATCCAATGAATCAGTGAAGAATCCGTCATATTGAACTGCCTGCACAGTATCACAAAAAGAACTGACACGGAAAGAAATCCTATTTTACTGTAAATCTTTATCAATACCGGAAGACAGATTATCAGTGTTATGGCAAGACTCATATACCACCATGTACTTACCAGTGTGGGGGTTCCGAACAGGTTCGCAAGCCCCATCCCATCTAAAATAAAATATATGACGCCCTGCAAGTTCTGACCATAGACTTCCCCCGGAAGTCCTGAATATATCATACAAAATATTTCACATAGAACAAATACAAATATCCACCCGGAATACAGATTTATAAATCTGTGCATTGTGTAATTTACAAAGTCTTGATTGCTAATTTCCAATGTGTTGTATTTGTTTTTTATAGACACGGTAATTCCATATGCCGTGAGAAAAACAAACATTCCCACACATATTTTCATAAATGATGCTATATAATTTGCCTGGTTTTCCGTAAAAGGGGCAAAAATCACTTCCAAGCCCTTATATCTTGAAGGACTCAAAAAACAGTGATGAAACATCAGAAAAAGAATTGCAATTCCTTTTACAATATTTGTATCTCTTTTTGTAAAAACTTTTTTCATTCCTATCACCTACATTTTTTATAAACGCATACTACTCTCCGAAAACTGCTTCTACGACCCGCCGGGCGGCATTTCCGTCATCAATACAACAGAACTTATCATAAAACGCATTATATCTGTTTTTATATTGTTCAGAAATTTCGTCAATATTTTTCAGTGCCTCCACGACTTCATCATTGGTAAAAAGCAGCGGTCCCGGCAGTTCTGTTTCCATATCCAGATAGAAGCCCCTTAATACGTCCCTGTACTTATCAAAATCGTATGTGTAATAAAGGATTGGTCTTTTTAAGTTTGCAAAGTCAAAAAATACGGAGGAATAATCTGTCATGCAAATGTCAGATATCATGTATAACTCTGTGATATCGTCATAATCGCTGACATTGTAAATAAATCCCTCATAGCCGGATAAATCCAGTCGGTCCACAATCCAATAATGCATTCGAAGAAGCACTACATATTGATCGGCAAATTCTTTTTTCAGGCGCTCTATGTCCAGTGCCAGTTCAAATTTGTACTCTCCCGCATCATAATAATTGTCATCTCTCCATGTAGGTGCATATAATAACACTTTTTTGTCTGCCGGAATTTTCAGCTTTTTCTTAATCACGGAAGCCTGTTCCTGCAGATTCGGTGCATACAGCGGATCGTTTGCAGGATATCCCACTTCCAGAATCTTTTCTTTGTCAAACCTGAAACAGCTCTGAAACTTTTCTGTGGAAAAAGGATTATCGGAAAGCAGGTAATCCCATCCTCTTGACTGTTTGTACACGATGGCCTTGTAGTGGGGATTGACCGCATGGACATCCTCCATATCAAACACCAGTTTTTTAAGCGGCGTTCCATGCCATGTTTCCAGCATAATCTGCCCCTTTTTCTTTGGGAGCCAGCTTGGCTGTCTCATATTATTTACCCAGTATTTTGAACGGCTCATATAGTAAAAATATTGAATTCCAAACCGCTTTACTGTCTTATGTTTTCCATCGATTTTCATCCCCCTTTTATCCACAATCCATATATATCGATATCGCTTTCCGTATTCTTTTTGCAGATATTGATATATATATTTGGGCTGTCCGGAATAATTTCTACCCACGAAACTCTCAAAAGTAATCCAGTTTTCTTTTATTCCCATTTTCTGAAATATGTGAAGATTGACCGCTTTAAAAAACTGCTCCTTATCCGTAAACATCTTTACAAGTTTTTTCTTGATGAGCATAATGTTTGTCCATCTCTTAATTGCCCTGACATTATTGTTTCTGACTTTTCCGATGAGAATTTTTTGCAGCGGTTTCATGGATTTCAGGGACTTTTTATTTATTTTTGCAATTTCTCTCTGGAAAGGAACAAGATTTTCCTTTTCCCATTTCGGGCTTTTATCCCAGTGAAACCGCGGTGCATAATAACGGACAAAGTATTTGCATAAAATTAATTCCAGATGCGCTTTCAGACGAGTATTATCCGCTGCACTTTTCAAAGAGGAGCGATAACTTTCCAGATAATACGTCTCCCTGGCTTCATCCTCCGTCTGATTAATAGAAGGATTTTTTTCCTTGTCATTGTGGTAACGTTTTACATATAATGATTTCGGGGAATACTGATATCCCTTGATAAAATACATTACCTTTGTAAAGAACGGTGCGTCCGCATAATAAAGCTGTCCTTCTTCAAATCTTATTTGATGACGTTCAAGAAAGCTTTTTCTGTACAGCACCCCTAACACGGTTATCGTCTCGAGCTTCTTATACTTTTCATATCGAAAGGCGAAGATATCCTCCGGGGGATATGTTCCTTCCCTTTCATCCGGAAACGCATTCTCCTCATCTTTTCCTTTCTGAGATGGGTGAAATGCTTTTTTCTGAAACCATGTATACCCAATATTTCCGTATGACAAATCATCCTTATCTGTCATAACAGAAACCAGTTCTCTAATGGTATCTCTTTGGAGATAATCATCACTATCCAAGAAATAAATATATTCTCCCTTCGCATTATCCAGTCCCAGATTTCTTGCAGCTGACACACCATGTTTTTTTTCAAGAGAAAAAACGCTTAAATTTATGCTGTCCTGATACCGTTTTATCAAATCTGATACATCATCTTCATTTCCGTCAATAACAAGAATCGTTTCATAATCCTGAAACTGTTGTTCTGAAATGCTTTCCAGGCAGTCTCTCAGATAGGATAATCCCTTTTTATGTGTAACTATAATGCTGACCATTATCTTACCCCTTTTATCGGCTTATCTTTTCATTATTTTTTCCAGAGCTTTTCTGCTTGTATCTGCTCCGTCTAAATAATTATATTTCCTGCAAAATTGCTCGTATTTATCATCCGCTGTAAAATCATCTGACAGTTTTTGAATTTCTGCCACTACCTGCTGCGAGGTTCTCACGATCGGTCCCGGCAGTTCCCTTACATCAATATAAAAGTCTCTCAGCTCATTTTTATATTGCTCATAATCGTACATATAAAATATCATCGGTCTTTTTAAGTTTGCATAATCAAAAAACACTGACGAATAATCTGTAATCAGCATGTCACTAATGACGAAAAGCTCATTGATGTCTTCCACATCTGACACATCCATTACAAATCCCTTATATTGATTAAAATCCATTCTTCCGGAAATAAAATAATGCGCTCTGAATAATATGACATATTCCTTTCCCAAGGTCTTTTCTGCCATATCAAAATCCATATAACTTTCCAGCCGGAATCCGTCTTTTGCGCTATACTTATTGTCCCGGAAAGTCGGCGCATATAATATTACTTTTTTATTTTCGGGAATGTTCAGTTTTTCTTTTATTTGTCTGCACTGCACTTCTGTCGCCTGAAACAAAAAATCATTTCTCGGATAGCCCACTGTCAGAACTCTGTTTTCTTTGTGCACCGCTTTCAGGTGAAACGCCGAGATAAATCTTTCCGTACAGTATTGGGACGGTGAAATCATATAAGTTATTTTTTTCGCCTCCCCTGTATATATTTTTTCTATATCCGACAATTTTGTCATTGCATTTCCGGAGCGTTGCACATCACATCCTATTTTTTTCAGAGGCGTTCCATGCCATGTCTGCACAAACACCTGCTTTTTCCCCGGTTTTAAAAAAGGTCTTGTATTTGAATTAAAAATCCAATACTTTGCTCTTACCAACGCCTTGTAATAGGCAAAACTCTCAAATTTTACAATTTTTGTTCTCTCATTTTGTGAGATATCGTTTCTGTCCGTGTTTCTCAATGACCAAATAATTGTATAATCACAAAATTCAGGATTTCTAAGCATCTCCATATAAAGCGCCTTCGGACTGCAGGCGACTGCTCTCCCCTGAAACGCCTCAAACATTACCGTTTTATCATTCGTCTTTTCCACCAGCTTTGCCGTCAGATATAACAATCTTTTATATATAAGCATTATCTGTCTTAAAACGTCTTTTATATATTTCAAGCTCTCCTGCCTCCACAAATTTATTCCGATATAAATCTCTCTGCCACTCTTTTTGCACTGTTTCCATCTTGATAAAAGTTCATAATGTCGTTAACTTTCTGTCGTTTTTCTTTATAATCATCCTGGTGATTAAATATATCCGAAATAAATTTTTCAACATCCATCCGGTTTTTAATTTCCATTCCCGGCATATACTCTCTCGGATTTTCAAAAATAAATCCTCTCTTATCACGATACTGCTCCATGTCTTCCACAGCAAAGGCAATTGGTCTGTCCAACAACAGATAATCAAAATACACCGACGAATAATCTGTAATCAGACCATCTGCATTTCGCAACAGCGTGTATACAGTCATTTCCTGACGGTTTAGTTCCTCCTGAGAAATGAGATCAATATATGAAAACTTCATATCCCCGGTATCAACATGCTGCAATGGATGAAACTTTATGATCATCCTGCAGTTTATTCCTTTGAGATATTCATTTAACTTCTGCAAATCTTTCATTTTCAGCGATGAGATAATAAATGCATCATTATATTCCCTATAAGTCGGAAGCCATAAAATCATCTTATTACATCCTCTTCGGATGGATGCGTCCTTTATTTTATCCTTTCGGAACATTTCGTCATTTCTTGGGTTCCCCAGCACTTCCACATCTTCCTTGCTGCATCCGAAAATCTCTGCCATAATTGGTTTGTACATTTTGGAGCTTGCAAGAACCTTTGTAAAATAATGGTAATCAATTTTTTCACAACCCTGTTCCATGTTCCCCAATTTCTTTAATGGCGTCCCGTGCCATAAATTAACTACCACCTGTTTTTTTGACGGTTTTATCGGATATTTTCCAAAGCAGTAAAAAGCATATTTTGCCTTTATAAAAACTCCTATGCCCTTTTTGTTACTGATAAAAGTAACATTTTCCGGTGCACAAGCTTCATATTTTTCATAGTCGTTAACACTTACAACAATCTGAAACCTTTTGTTATAGTTGTTCTCAATAAAATAATCATAAAGTGCTTTTACATTATCTCGAAAACCTAAATTTGAATAAAAAAATATGAGTTTTTCGTCTTTTTTTATCAGCCTGTTAATGAATGTTAAAGGCTTAAAAAGTATTTTTAATATCTTTTTTTTCATTGCCGGAATCCTTCTTATTTTTCTTTTCTGAGGACCTTTGAATAAAGAGCGGTTCTCAGACCGTTTGGAATCAGGCTTACTGTGGCATGTCCAAATGCTCCAATCAAAAAATTTCCCATGCCGATAAAGCCCATTTTTCTCAAATGATTTTTAAATCGAAAAATACATTTGATATAATTTCCTCCGCCCCGCCTCTTATACATATCTTCACCGGCTCTCATGTAGAGCAGATTTTCCTGAATATTGTAACCCCGATATCCTTTGGACAACATTGTTACCCACAGATTATAATCTTCGAAATATCTGTAATCATCATAAAATCCTGCATTGACAACGGCGGACTTTTTATACATTACCGTGGGGTGATTAAATGGACTTCTCTTTTTTGCAAACTGAACAATCTCCTCATTGTGTTCCGGGACCTGTCTTGTGCTTCCTGTATTTTCAATGGTTCCGGTAAACTCTATTATATTTGCCCCCACAATATCTGCATTATATTTTCTGATTGCCCGAATCTGTTTTTCCATTCTGTCCGGAACACTGATATCATCACTGTCCATTCTTGCAATCAGCTCGTTTTTGCATTGTAATATTCCATTGTTTAATGCCTTTGCCAGTCCCACATTTTGGGCAATCCTATATACATTGAATAAGCCTGGAGCTGTTCTTACATAATCTGCAATAACATTATCCAGGCCTTTATTCAAAGGGCCATCACACACAAGCACAAAATCGTCGGTCTTTACGGACTGACTTAAAATACTGTCTATGGCAGCCTTTAAGTATTCAGGTTTTTCCTTATGATAAACCGACATCAATACCGAATACTTTTCCGTCATTTATTTCACCCTTACTTTCCATCCGTTTGCTGCAACGTATTTACTTTTTTCTCAATTTTTGCTGTTTTCTGATTCTTATCCACACCCTCTGTGTTTTCTTTCAAAAACATAATTTTAAAGGTCATCAATATCAGCTGAATATCTGTCCACACTCTATAATGCTGGATGTAATATAAATCAAGTTTCAGCTTATCGTAAGGAGTTGTATTATATTTTCCATATACCTGAGCATATCCTGTAAGTCCTGCTTTTACTTTCAGTCGGAACCGAAATTCAGGCATGTCCTCTTCATATTCTTTTGCGATTTCCGGTCTTTCCGGTCTCGGTCCCACCACAGACATCTGTCCGATTAAAATATTAAAGACCTGCGGAAGCTCGTCCAGATGGGTTGCCCTTAAAACTTTTCCAACTTTTGTGATTCTTTCATCATCCTTTGTTGCCAGCCTGGCTCCATCTTTTTCCGAATCAACTTTCATACTGCGAAACTTTAATATTTTAAATACTTTTCCGTTTTGTGTCAGTCTCGGCTGTGTATAAAATATAGGACCCCTGTCCCATATAAGATTTCCAATGGCAACGATAATTGTCACAATGACCGCCGGAATACAGAGAATAAGAGAAACTACGATATCCAATAGTCTCTTAATCACTGCCTGTTCCCATTTTAACCCTCTTACTTTTGTGACAAGAAGAGGAGAATCAAACAGATTATTCTGATTTGCTCCGATTATAATTAAATCGGAAAGCTTTGGCGTAATATAAGCCCTTTTATCATGCATGTAACAATACTTAATAATCTGATTCCTCTTTGCACTGGGGATATCACACAGCAATACTGCCTGATGATGTCTGATGGCATATTTTAACTTGTCCGGATCATCATCACAGTGTATAGAATCCTTAATAATATATTTATCCTGGCGATTTTTTATTTTATTTACTAAATTGTCCGGGTCTCTGTCACTGTAAATCAATAACAAATTTCTTGGCGGATATAACCATTTATATATGCCGATTGCCAGTCCGCACCAAATCAGACAGCACAGAACATTATCAAAGCTCATGCCGATAATTGGCGCCGGATTGACCATTTTCAGGGATAGCATTGATATCTGAAAATACATAATTAAATTCGTAAAAAACAGAGCAAGTATCTGCGAAAATACAATGTTTGAATATTGCAGATTTCCCAGCTTAAATGCACCATACACGTTGCAGAATATGGTAAACAGCAATGCGTATACAAATAATAGGACTATATGACCTCTGAAGAAAAATTCCCTTGCCATCCCCTGACTGTAATAGGCATCCCAGAAATACCAGAAAATCATTGTCTGTGCTGCTATCACCAGCGCAAGCAGTACCAAAACAATTATTCTCCTAAACGCTCTTGATTGTCTCATCTTTTCTCCTAAACTAAATAATCCGTCCTGCCGACTCTCATAGATAAAATGATTTCAGCCTATAATATAGATACAAATAATTTTACCAAAGCCACTATTATTTGTCAATTAATGGTAATTTCCTGCAATGAGTTACAATTGTGTATTTTATGTGACTTTTACCTGTTTGACATCTGCGGCTATTTGTTTTTTCTAAATTATGTAGTATAATTAGCACACAATTATTTTACTACATGTGTCTTTACTGACACTTTTTATTATGAACACCAAATTAATTTTTAGTAATTAAAATTAATTTCTTACAGGAGGTACTTATGAGTAAGAAACAGTTCTCGGATTCGAGTTCAAAAACCGGCTATTACGGTTACAGTTCCGAATCCAGAAATATATCAAGTGGAAAAAAATCAACGAAAAACAGCTCCTCAAAACTGAGACACAGCGCAATTATCGGCGTTATTCTTGCCCTGATTCAGCTTGCTGTTTCTGTTGTTTTTGTAGGATTGGTTTTGTATAAAAACTTTGCGTTTATTTCTGTTCCGATATTGACCGGCATAATCATTGTTCTTATTATATTGCTTGCTGTCGTACTATCTACGCAGAAAGGCTCTCTCACCGTAAAACGCGTGGGAAAAGTCATATCCGTAATTGTAATTATTATTCTTCTCGTCCTGACATATCTGATTGCTCCTTTAGCGAGAATGTCAGGCAAGAGAGTCTCCACCGATCCATTTGTGGTCTTTGTTTCCGCAAATGATACCTTTGGTGAATTTGACGACGAAACAATCGGAAGATCTGACACAAATATTCTGGCAGTCATTAATCCGAAAACTTATACAATTTTAATGATTTCAACACCGAGGGATTATTATGTGCCTGTTCAGGCAGAGGGGGTTGCTCCCGAATCCTACGACAAGCTGACTCATGTGGGACTTTACGGTAACGGAACAGCCTACAACAGCTCCGGTGAAGATGTCACTGCCAGCGATTGGAGATGGGCTTATGAAGTCAACTGGCATCCGGGATGCGAGGCTTTAATGGATACATTACAGTATATTTACGATTTTGATATTCCTGAGGACAGCTATCATTATGTGAAATTAAATTTCACGGGATTTGCAGAATTAATTGATGCCCTTGGAGGAATTACCGTGGATGTTGACGTTCCTTTCAGTACCACCACATATGCTTCTTACGGAGACGAGGACACCGGAGAACGTAAGACATATACTTATACGGAAGGCGAAATGAAAATGGACGGTGATACCGCGCTTACCTTTGCCCGGGAACGCCATTCCTTTGCCGCAGGAGACATGCAGCGCAATCAGAATCAGGTTAAAGTTTTAAATGCAATCTCCGATAAGCTGTTATCCGGAACAACGCTGCTGCACTATACAAGCATAATCGATGCAATTCAGAACAGTTTTTCCACGGATATGGATATTTCTTCCATGGTGTCTCTACAGACACAGATTTCCATGGATTCCGATTATAACGGATGGAATATTATGTCCTTCGGTGTGGAAGGTCAGTCTTCCCGTCAGATATGCACTTATACAGGGACAAGCCTTTCCGTTGTACTGCAGGATGAAGATTCCAATAATCGTGCCACAAATCTGATTAATATGGTACTGGATGGAGAGTCCGCTGATGCAATAAAACAGCAGATTGACACATACAATGAAGAACAGGGTCATTAATTTCAGGAGAATATTTTATTATGAAAAAAATTATTTTAACCGGCGGAGGAACCGCAGGTCATGTTACACCAAATATTGCTCTGATTCCCAAACTCAGGGAATCCGGCTTTGATATTCAATACATTGGATCATACAACGGAATGGAAAAAGAACTGGCGGAAGATGCCGGACTTCCGTACTGCGGAATCTCCTCCGGGAAATTGCGGCGTTACTTTAGCTGGAAAAACTTTTCTGATCCATTTCGCGTCATTAAAGGATATTTTGAAGCAAAAAAAATTATCAGGACATATCAGCCGGATGTTGTGTTTTCAAAAGGGGGATTTGTTACAGTTCCCGTAGTTTTTGCAGCCCACAAATATAAGGTTCCCGTTATCATACATGAGTCAGACATGACGCCGGGTCTCGCCAACAAACTTGCAATAAAAAAAGCCACAAAGGTTTGTCATAACTTCCCCGAGACGGCGCAATATCTTGGTTCCAAGGCGGTTCACACAGGCTCCCCAATTCGTCGGGAACTCTTCGAGGGAAACAAAATTACCGCTCTTAATATGTGCGGTTTTACTGCCAATAAGCCTGTTATCATGGTGACAGGCGGAAGTCTGGGTGCCGAAAACGTCAATAAACTGGTCCGCAGCGCTTTACCGGAACTGCTCAAAAAATTTCAGGTGGCACATTTATGCGGAAACGGCAAGCTGGACAAAAGTCTTGTTGGAACCAAAGGTTATGCGCAATTTGAATACATCCGGGATGAAATGAAAGATTTTTTTGCCATGGCAGACCTGATTATTTCCAGAGCCGGTGCCAATTCCATTTGTGAGATTTCGGCCTTAAAGAAACCGAACATTTTAATTCCATTATCCGCAAAAGCAAGCCGCGGCGACCAGATATTAAATGCCAAATCCTATGAAAAACAGGGATTTAGCAAAGTCCTGGATGAAGATGTGGCAACCTCTGAAGATTTAATTCATACCGTAAACGAGGTATACGACAACCGGGCGGATTACATACACGCCATGGAGAAATCCTCCGGAACCGGTGGGGTAGAAAAGATTGTGGAGTTAATTAAAGAACTTGCAAAGTAAATTTTTATACAAAACGATTCACTTTTTTAAAATACATAAATAAAAACAGGCATTTATTTCACGGTTCATTTCTTTTTTGAATAAATGCCTGTTTTTTATTTAGGGCGTTGTACCGCCTTATTTTTATAGTTTATTTCATTGCTTCCAAAACTTTTGCCGCCAATTCTTCTAAATACTCCTTGTCCTGTTGTCCCGGCGTCCATTGAATATTTGCTGTATCACCTTTATATCGCGGAATTACATGAATGTGCAGATGAAAAACGGACTGTCCTGCCATTTCTCCGTTATTTTGAAGAATATTGACGCCCTCGCAGCCTGTGGCGTCCTTCAGCGCTTTTGCAATTTTCTTTGCCACAATATGCGCTTTTGCCAAAAGTTCTTCCGGAATTTCAAACACATTTGCATAATGCATTTTCGGAATTACTAATGCATGTCCTTTTGTCGCCGGTCCGGCATCAAATATAACCTTGACGTCATCATCTTCATAAAGCGTTATGGAAGGGATATCTCCCTGTGCAATCTTACAAAAAATACAATTATCCATTTTTTCCTCCTGTTAAAATTCTATTGATATACTTTTATTTTTAGGTCTGTACCATATTGCTGCCACAATCAGTCCTGTCACGGCACCGCCCAAGTGTGCCATCCAGTCAACGCCCTCCTGCATATTGCCGAACACCATCAAAGCCAACAGTACCAATAGTCGGATTCCTATATTTTGTCCGAGATTTTTTCTCTCCTTGAAAATCATGATAAGCATTACCGCAAACATTGCCATAATTGCTCCCGAAGCACCGATACTGATAATATAGTCTTTATCCATAATTTCCGGCAATGCCGATGCAATGGTAGCGCCCAGCCCTCCTATAAAATAGGTAATCATAAATTTCAAACTTCCGTAATCTTTTTCAATATAATAACCAACTGCTGCAAGCATGATCATATTATTAATAAGGTGCTCATATCCGGAATGAATAAACATATGCGTTATGACTCTGTACCATTCACCGTCCTCCAGAACACTTGGCACATACATGGCACCATGTTCAAGAAGGAAAACAGAATCCTGGGTATCTCCTATCCATTCCATAATGAAAAATACTATCGTATTGATAATAATAAGAATCACTGTAATATACGGAATATTTCTTTTGACTGTCGCAATTTCTTCATGATAGCCCGCTCCCATCATATCCGGGGTTCTCCTCTCTTTCTTTTTCTTCGGTGTCTGCTATCCTTATAGCTCTTTGCCTGCGCACTCTAAGGCCGCTTCAATCACTTTGTCCATATCATAATATTTATAGTTTCCAAGTCTTCCGCCGAAAATCACTCTGTCTTCAGCGTCCGCCAACTTTTTATACGCATTATACAATTTACTATTCTTCTCATCATTAATCGGATAATATGGCTCGATTCCCGGCTTCCATTCGGAAGAATATTCTCTTGAAATAACTGTCTTTGATTGATTTCCGAATTCAAAATGTTTATGTTCAATAATTCTTGTGTACGGGACATCTCTATCTGTATAGTTTACAACCGCATTTCCCTGATAATTTTCCTCATTCAGGATTTCTGTCTCAAATCTGACACTTCGATATTCCAGATGTCCCAGTTTATAACCAAAATACGCATCAATCATCCCGGTATAAACAGTCCTATCAGCAATATCCTTATGTTTCTTAATCCATTCGAAATAATCCGTATCTAACAATACTTCGCTACCATCCAACATCTTTTCCACAATGGCT
This sequence comes from uncultured Lachnospiraceae bacterium, assembly GCA_944382505.1. Lineage (GTDB taxonomy): Bacteria > Bacillota > Clostridia > Lachnospirales > Lachnospiraceae > Eubacterium_G. Next base: position 3,642 of record CALWNA010000146.1, on the reverse strand, counting down.
GTATATCCACCTATGGGGATTCCCTGATATCTGTCATTAAAATAATTGTTATCATAGGTAAATCGCAAAGGAAGCCGCTGAATAATAAATGCCGGAAGTTCTGTACAGTCTCTTCCCCACTGTTTTTCCGTGTACCCTTTAATCAGCTTCTGATAAATATCTGTCCCCACAAGAGAAAGCGCCTGCTCTTCAAGATTTTGCGGTTCCTCGATATTAAGACCGGATTTCTGTTTTGCAATGATTTCCTGTGCCTCCTGCGGCTTTTTAATGTTCCACATTTTGCTGAATGTATTCATGTTAAAGGGCAAATTATAAAGTTCATCTTTATATATCGCAACCGGTGAATTAATATAATTGTTAAACTCCGCAAATTGGTTTACATAATTCCATATATTTTGATTGCTCGTGTGAAAAATATGGGCTCCATATTTGTGAACGTTAATTCCCTCAATATTTTCGCTGTAAATATTTCCTGCGATGTGGTTTCTTTTATCAATCACCAAACACTTTTTTCCTGCCTTTGTGGCTTCATGCGCAAAAACTGCACCAAAAAGGCCTGCGCCCACAATCAGATAATCATAACACTTCATTACTATCCTCCTTATGACATTTGCTATTTTATCACATTCTTCTGATAAAATCATTATTACAATTTAACATACTTTGGCGAAACGCAGCCGCGTATTTGTAAAGTATTGTTAAATCCAAGTTTTTTTGTTATACTAATCATTAATTTGTAAAGTATACTTTATTATTTTAACGGCTCAATATTGAAAAAAACTTTTCATTTTGAGTCTATTCTCCAAGCAAAAGTATCAGCGCTTCTGTTTGGAGCGTTAGGAGACAAGTTATGAAAAATCAAATTAAAAAAATTTTCAAACCTGCTTATGAATTATTTTATAAGGGGAATACGTATGAAAAAAAAAGGGAATCTCTGAAACCTGCATGCCGGGTATATATAAAGAACGATAATATTATATGGAAAACAGATGCAAAATCTGATTCGAATTATATCCTGAAAATCGGTGCCAATAAATATCCGTTAAAAAAAGGATCGGTAAAGCTTCCAATCACAACGGATATCATAAAAGCACTTCAAAATAATGAATATGAATTACAAATAACCGTTTCTGATGACAGTGTCACTTTTACCGCCGAAGAATTAAATACCGTCTTAAAGGATGAATTTATTAAAATCGGGGATTCCGTGTACTCTGTTTTCAGCAAAGGTTATATTTTATTGCAGTTTTCCAAAAAAGATGATGATTTGTATATTGACATAGATTTACACAACACACCGGATTTTTCGCAGAACGCTCTAGATCTTTTTGTTGTTGACAAAAAATATAATTTGTTGTTCCGCGTTCCTATTAATAATAATACAGCAATCATTAAAGATATTAATGAGATATTAAACAATACCAGTGAAATACAATTCTTGTTTATTTCAGGAGACAAAAAACTTGTGGCAGTACCAAAACCTTTTCTTGACAGCTCCATTGCCATAAGAAATGATTTTTCCAGATTATATTTAAAGAAAACAGAAGATTCTTTCTCTTGTCCTGTCAGAGGACTGGACAATAAAATCCCGGATCTCAAAGCCAAATATATCTATATTGATTCCGTGTCCTATGAAGCAAGAGAAAATCACATTGAAATTAAATTTAAAAACAATTACGAAAAGTGCAAAAGTTTTTCCCTTTATCTGAGAAGTCTTACAACCAATGAACTTGAACTTTTGCGGGAAATTCCTGTTCAGAAACAAATTATAATCGATGATATTGACGGTTTACTCAACAGAGAAATTAATCTGATTGACCGATATGTTCTGGAGTTTGTAATTAAAAACGAAAAAGGTAAAGCCTTGGAAAAAAACTGGTTAAAAATCGTACAGGCAAAGACCAGAGATGTGGAAAATTATATTTTGCATACCGCACATGGTAATCAGCTCAGTTTCCTTGACAAACATACTTTAATTATTGAAAATGAAAAGAATCATTTCACATATGAAGAAAAATTTGACTTTGATTTGGAAAATCATACCTTTTCCACAGACTGTTCTGTTTCGGAGGACGAAAACGGAAACGTAAAACTTTCATTAAAAATTTTCTCTTTACTCTCTAAAGTAAAGAGCTACACAATTTATCTCACGGATAATTATGCCAAAAAGACCTACTGCTTTTATGAGCACACTTTACCGGAACCTGCCAGAATCATTGATGATACTATTCTTATTGATATGGACAAACTGAACAGTTATGTTTATTATAATGCCCGACTGAATTTCCGAATCGGAATTGAATATACCGGTGGATATCGGGAATGTGGTTTCTTATCTAAGAAAAGAGACAAATACACAACAGAGGCCAGACATTTATATAACTATCCTTGTTCGGAAGGTCTGGTTTCCGCTTTCTATATCGGCACCAATTTATATAATCTCAATGTATGGCACACATCGGAAGATGAGTTTATAAAAAGCGTTAATTTCCAGATTGGGCGTGAGAAATATTTTGAAACTTTGAGAAATGAAGACGTAGATGAAAACCTCATTTTCTTTGAGGCAAATCTTGGGAAAAACTATACCGGGAATCCTAAGTACCTATATGAATATATGATTAGAACTCCGGAATACGCAAACTTTAAATTTGTCTGGGCTTACCCGGATACGGAAACACATAAAATTCCGGGAAACCCAATTGTTACAAAGCGCGGCAGTTCCGAGTATTTCTATTACCTGGCAAAGGCAAAATACTGGGTAAATAACATCCTATACCCTGTAAAGCAAAAGAGAGATTGTACGGTTTATCTGCAGACCTGGCATGGAACTCCACTGAAAAAACTGGGGTTTGATATTGAATGCGAAGGTCCGGAAAAGCAGTCTTTCGGTAATTTATATAAAGAAAGTCAGAACTGGGATTATCTGTTAGTAGATAACGATTACGGCGAAGAAAAACTTGTGAATGCGTTCCGCTTTAAAAAACAAGTCATTAAAGAAGGCTATCCGATTAATGATATTTTTTATAATGAAGAGCTTAAGACTGCTGCTCGAGATAGACTTCTGCGTCAATATCCGGCGATTGCCGATAAAAAAGTCATTTTATACGCCCCGACCTGGCGTGATTCACAGGGCGATTATGTAAGAGGTTATGATTTCAGACTTCCATTTGATCTGGAACAGCTTTACAAAAATTTCAGTGATGAATATGTTATTATGGTTAAACTGCATCATTTAATCTCTGACAATCTTGTGATTGATGACCGTTACAAAGATTTTCTGATGAATGCCAGCAATGAAGAGGATGTCATGGAATTACTGTGCATTACAGATATTTTGATTACGGATTACTCCAGTGTATTTTATGATTTTGCCAGCGCCAAAAAACCTATGCTTTTCTACGCCTATGATTTAGATGAATATATTAACGAGACAAGAGGTCTCTATGTTGGAATGGAAACACTTCCCGGTCCAATTCTCAAAAACAGCGACGATCTGGTGAATGCAATTGCCAACATTCGCGACTACGAGTATGATAATTCACCAAAACTGCGAAGTTTCTGTGATGAAATGGCAAAATACTGCAATGGCGAATCTTGTAAAAAAGTTTTAGATATTGTTTTGAAAGAGAGAGAACATGATTA
>CALWNA010000145.1 GCA_944382505.1 uncultured Lachnospiraceae bacterium | reverse complement strand
AGGGATATCAGGACAGCGAATTAAAAGAAACAGGACTTTTTACCTTCGATGAAAAAAGAGGTGTTACAGACAAATTCTGGAACAGAATTATGTTTCCAATCATGGATGCAAATAACAGAGTGATTGCGTTTGGCGGACGGGTGATGGGAGATGCGAAACCGAAGTATTTAAATTCACCGGAAACAAAGGTTTTTGACAAAAGCCGGAATCTTTATGGATTAAATGCCGCAAGGTCTTCCCGAAAGGATTATATGCTTATCTGTGAAGGATATATGGATGTGATAAGTTTACATCAGGCGGGATTTAACAATGCAGTAGCTGCATTGGGAACAGCATTTACATCAAGACATGCTTCTCTGATTAGAAGATACGCAAAAGAGGCTGTTCTTACTTTTGACAGTGATGAGGCGGGAATCAAGGCTGCGCTAAGAGCCATCCCTTATCTTAGAGAATCGGGACTGGCCATTAAGGTCCTGAATATGAAACCTTATAAGGACCCTGACGAATTTATTAAAGCATTGGGGCGCGAAGCGTATGAAGACAGAATTCGAAATGCCACAAATTATTTTATTTTTCAGGTTGGTGTAGAAAAAAACAAATACAATCTGGAGGATCCTCAGGAAAAGACAGCTTTTCATAACAGGGTAGCAGAAATGCTTTTGGAGTTTCAAGATCAAATCGAAAGAGATAATTATATAGAAGCGGTATGCTCCACATATGATATACCAAAAGAGGGACTCTCAAAGCTGGTGAGAAAGAAAGGACTTGCATATATAGGCAAGGAGGAGCGCGTTTATGAACAGACGGACAGACCAAAAAAAATGAACAAAGAGGAAAGTTCCGTCCAGACCCAGCGGATTCTTCTTGCTTATCTGATAGATAAACCGAATTGGTTTCAAAAGGTTGCAGAAGTAATTTCTCCGGAGGATTTTATTGACCCGTTTTATAAAAAGGTGGCAGAAATATTTTGGGAACAGATGGAAAGGGGACAGGGAAATCCGGCACAGATTATGAATTATTTCGATGATGAGGAAGAACATAAAAAAGTGGCTGAATTGTTTGTCTCTCCTATCAGGGCACAGCTTAGTCCGGAAGAACAGGAAAAAGCCGTCAATGACGCTGTTTTAAAAATGAAAGAGATGAGTTTAAAGCATAAAGCTGCAAATGTTTCGGATATTTCACAGCTTCAGAGCATAATAAAAGAGCAGACCGAATTACAGAAAATTCATATTAGATTAAATTAAGGATGTAAATATGTTATCAAAAAGATTACAAGCAGTAGCAGATATGGTTACACCGCAAAATATTGTAGCAGATATAGGCACAGACCATGGGTATGTGCCTATTTATCTTATAAAAAGGAATATTGTACCTTTTGCGTATGCATTGGATATTAATAATGGACCGATACAAAGAGCGACAAAGAATATTGCAGAAGAAGGATTATCGGACCGGATAAAGACAATTCAGTGTGACGGTATGGAAAAACTTGCGCCGGGAATGATAGACACAGTGATTATTGCCGGCATGGGCGGAGAGTTGATTGTGAATATATTAAAAAATTCGAAAGTGAATCATACGATAAAGGAATTAATTCTTTCCCCCCATAAAGCAAGTGATATGGTGCGCAAATATATTATTGAGATGGGTTGGCATATTGTTGATGAAAAAATGCTGATGGATGCGGGAAAGTATTATAACATTATTAAGGCACATCCGGGGGAGGAAAAAAATCCATATGGTGAGACAGAATATATTTACGGCAGAATCTTGTTGAGAGAAAAAAATCCGGTGCTAAAAGAGTATCTTGAAAATCAATATAATAAATTTTCCCTGATTCTGGAAACAATGAAAAAAAATAATAGCAAGGATATTGTTTATGCAGAACAGGTTCTTAAGTATAACAGAAAGGGGAGAGAAGCATATGATTCGTGTAAATATTGACGGGAAAGTTTTAAAATGTGAGAATGGGACAACGCTTTATGAAGTCGCAGAGAACGTAAAGACAGATTATGACCATGATATTATTCTTGCCATGTGTAATGGATCGCTTTGCGAGTTATCGAAAAAATTAACCGAAAATTCAAAGGTTGAGTTTGTTACGACGGCAAGTTACATTGGAAATGAATGTTATAGAAGAAGTGTGACTTTTATGATGCTGAAAGCGTTTTATAAAGTTGTGGGAATGAAAAATATAGAAAAAATTTCTGTACATCATTCTGTGAGCAAAGGATATTATTGTCAGGTTTTTGGAAATGTGCAGATAGACGATGCAATCCTGCAAGCCGTGAAAGAGGAAATGAATACGCTCTGCAAAAGGAATATTCTGATTACAAAAGAAGTAATGTCCACGGCAAAAGCCATTAAGAAATTCAATAAATATGGTATGAACGACAAAGTTCATCTGTTGAAATACAGAAGATCATCTACGGTAAACGTTTACAGAATGGAAGCTTTTGAAGATTATTTTTACGGGTATATGGCTTATTCCACGGGATTGCTGAAATATTTTGACATCATTCCTTATGACGAAGGATTTGTTTTGCAAATGCCAACAAAGGAAGAACCCGAAAAGGTTCCGGACTTCAATCCGAAACATAAGGTGTTTAAAGTTCTAAAAGAGGCAACAGATTGGGCGGAAATGATGGGTGTTCCTACCATTGGACACGTAAACGATAAGATTACTGACGGAACGATTAACAATATTATGCTGGTAGAGGAAGCTTTACAGGAAAAAAGAATTGCCGACATAGCATCAGAAATTGCCTCCAGAAAGGATATAAAAATCATAATGATTGCGGGACCGTCATCGTCAGGAAAGACTTCTTTTTCCCATAGGTTATCCATACAGCTTTTGGCGCAGGGATTGAAACCGCATCCCATACCGGTAGACAATTATTTTGTAAACAGAGAAAATAACCCGGTGGATGAAGATGGTAAATTGGATTATGAAGTGATAGAAGCTGTAGATGTGAAATTTTTCAATGATCAGATGTCAGAATTATTGGCAGGAAAGAAAGTGGAACTGCCGGACTTTAATTTTGTTTTAGGCAAGAGAGAGTTTCATGGAAATTTCCTTCAATTGGGTCAAAACGATGTACTGGTTATTGAGGGAATACATTGTCTTAATGATAAGATGTCTTATAGTCTTCCAAATGACAAGAAATTCAAAATATATGTAAGCGCACTGACACCACTTAACGTAGATGAACACAACCGCATTGCCACATCGGATCTGCGCCTTTTAAGAAGAATTGTGCGGGACGTAAGGACAAGAGGTACTTCCGCAGAAAGTACCATTGAAATGTGGCACAGAGTAAGACGGGGCGAAGAAAACAATATTTTCCCGTATCAGGATACGGCAGACGCAGTGTTTAATTCGGCAATGGTATATGAATTGTCTGTTCTGAAAACCTATGCAGAGCCGGCATTGTTCAGTGTTTCAGAGAATACACCGGAATACCTGGAAGCAAAAAGACTGCTTAAGTTTTTGGATTATGTTTTGGGAATGCCGAAGGAAAATGTACCGAAAAATTCGCTCTTAAGCGAGTTTGTGGGTGGAAGCATATTCCCGGTATAAGGATATAAATACAGATTGCAATAGGAGAGTATTGAAATAATTTTTCTGTTGTGATATTTTTAATAATTGTGAGTAAGGCGGATGGTCGCGGCTGCTATTGCCGAAAGGACGCAGGTGAGGAAAGTCCGGGCTTCAAAGGGCAGGATGCCGGCTAACGGCCGGTAGAGGCGACTCTCAGGAAAGTGCAACAGAAATAAAACCGCCTGATATGAAATCATTTATGATGAAAATGTCAGGTAAGGATGAAATGGCAGTGTAAGAGACTACCGCTTTGATGGTAACATCAAAGGTCAGTGTAAACCCCATCCGAAGCAAGACCGAGCAGAAAGCATATGGTTGCCCGCCAGCTTTCGGGTAGGTCGCTTGAACATACCGGTAACGGTATGTCTAGATAGATGATCATCCACGACATAACCCGGCTTACAGCCTTGCTCATAAACAAAAACGAAACAATCCGGTCTTAACGGGCCGGTTGTTTCATTTTTTGCATAATGAACTTTTTGATTTTAAACACGGAAAAACAGTGATATCAAATGGATAAAATCGTGTTGTATATTAGCTGGGAAAAAATGCCAGAGGAGCCGGAAGCAATCTCACCAACCTCTTTGTCATCCAAAGGGGAGTCGGATATTCCGGCTGCCATATTAGTTATGCAGCTAATCCCACATACTTTCATACCGCAGTGAACGGCTGCCATTGCTTCACAGGCGGTACTCATTCCTACGGCGTCGGCACCCAATGTTTTATAGGCTCTGATTTCTGCAGGCGTTTCATAGTTTGGACCGGTAGTCTGAAGATAGACACCGCTCTTTAAATCGATGTCTAAATTCTTTGCACATTTTCTCATAACCTCAGTCAGTTTTTGATCATATATATTTGTCATGTCAGGAAAGCGAATTCCCAGTTCTTTTATATTTTCTCCGATTAGCGGAGAGGGAATAAAAGAGGTAATATGATCAGTTATTGCCATAAGGCATCCCGGATAGAATGTATCGTTAATACCGCCGGCAGCATTGGTAAGAACAATTTTTTGGGCACCCATCATAGACATAAGTCTTATAGGCATGACAACTTGCTCCATAGTGTATCCTTCGTAATAATGTATGCGTCCGTCCATAACGATTACGGGAAAATCTTCTATATATCCCAGAACAAAACGACCTTTGTGCATTTTGTTTGTACTGACAGGAAAATCTTCAATATCAGCATATGGGATAATGCATTCTTTTTTTACTTTTTTTGCAAATGAACCAAGACCGGACCCCAGGACAATTGCTATTTCCGGATTTAAATTTGTTATTTTTCGAATTTGTGAGAGACAGTTATTCATTTTTTTGTATGCCGTGGTCATAAAAATCTCCTTCCGCTATTTTATGATAATATTCTATCATATTTTGGACAGCAGTTCATCGTCTAACTTGTACTTGGCGTAAAATTATAGGTTTTTCTCTTGAATATTTGAGGTTAATAATGTATCATTTCTTATAGAAATATCAATTTGATAAGTTAAAGAATACATGGAGGATACAATGAGACATTTAATTAGCCCTCTGGATTTTACAGTAGAAGAACTGGATCGGTTGTTGGACCTTGCGGCTGACATTGAAAAAAATCCAAAAAAATATCAGGAAGCCTGCAAAGGAAAGAAAATAGCAACGTTGTTCTATGAGCCAAGTACAAGAACAAGACTTAGTTTTGAAGCGGCAATGATTAATCTGGGAGGGCAGGTTCTCGGATTCTCGGAAGCTTCCTCCAGCTCGGCAGCTAAAGGAGAGAGTGTTGCCGACACGATAAGAATTATTTCCTGTTATGCAGATATCTGTGCCATGCGCCATCCGAAAGAAGGCGCGGCGCTGGTGGCGGCAAATAATTCCTCAATTCCTGTCATAAATGCAGGGGACGGCGGACATCAGCACCCAACACAGACCCTGACGGATTTATTGACAATCAGGTCTCTCAAGGGCCGACTGGACAATATCACCATTGGTCTTTGCGGAGACCTGAAGTTCGGCAGAACCGTTCATTCACTGATAAATGCCCTGCTTCGATATGACAATGTAAAATTTGTGCTCATTTCCCCGACGGAATTAAGAGTTCCTGAGTATATTATTGAAAATATTAATGCGGCAGGGGCAGAATATGTGGAAGTCACAAAACTGGAAGATGTCATTGGAGAGTTGGATTTGCTTTATATGACAAGAGTTCAGAGAGAGCGTTTCTTTAACGAAGAAGATTATATCAGATTGAAGGACAGTTTTATTCTGGATAAGAAAAAAATGACTTTGGCAAAGGATGATATGCTTGTATTGCATCCGCTTCCAAGAGTGAATGAAATTTCCGTAGAAGTAGACAAAGATCCGAGAGCGGTATACTTTAAGCAGGGACAGTATGGAGTTTATGTGAGAATGGCATTGATACTTACTTTATTGGAGGTGGAAGTATGATAAATGTTGATGAAATTTACAACGGATTTGTATTAGATCACATTCAGGCGGGACGTTCCATGGCTATATATCATTATCTGAATCTTGATGAATTGGACTGTCAGGTGGCAATCATTAAAAATGCCCGCAGTGCAAAGATGGGGCGTAAGGACATTATAAAAGTAGAAGGCCCGCTGGACATTGTGGATTTTGACATTTTGGGATTTATAGATCATAATATTACGGTTGATATTATTGTAGATGGCATTTTGGTGGAGAAAAGGGAATTAAAACTTCCGGAAAAAATTGTAAATGTACTTCACTGTAAGAATCCAAGATGCATCACCTCGATAGAGCAGGAACTGGAGCATGTGTTTGTGTTGACAGACAGAAAAAATGGTTTATATAGCTGCCAGTATTGCGAAGAAAAACAGGGGAAGCTTTGGGAAAAATTATAATTGTACTTTAGAAATAAATAGTCAGAATTTGGAAAAGCGGAGACTTTCATTATTGAAATTCTCCGCTTTTCCAAATTAATTATTTTTAAATAAAGCTTATAAAACTTTACTATAAAACACCGGAATTTAATAGTTAACTTTGGACAGTATCCTGCATTTTAATCGTTTTGCTTTTTTCGTCGTCACTATTTTTTAACGGTTCTATGATTGTTACTTTTACAGATTCGATTCGTTTACCTGCCATTCGGATGACTGTCAGTTTACAGTTGTCGATTACAACAGAATCTCCTTTTTTCGGAAGTCGTTCCAACTGTTCAATAATCAGACCACCAAGAGATTCATAGTTTTCTGAATCAATATCTGTCTCAAGCTGTTCGTTGAAGTCGTCCAGATTAATGGAACCTTCTACAATATATTGATTATCATTTATTTTTCTGACAACCTGTTCTTCCGCCTCATCAAATTCATCGCGGATTTCACCAATGATTTCTTCGATAATATCTTCGAGTGTAATAAGACCTTCTGCCTGACCGTATTCGTCAAGCACAATACACATTCCGGCATCATTGCCGCGCATTTCAATTAACAGGTCGTTTAGTTCTTTAGAACCATATGTGAAATAAGGCTCACGCATAAGTCCTTTGATATCAAAGTTTTCGGCATCGATTTTATTTACAATTAAATCTTTAATATTGATAATTCCGACAACATTGTCTGTGTTTTCTTTGTATACAGGCATTCTCGTATATTTATCTTCTTTCACGATATTCAGTAACTCATCATAAGTAACATCGATAGGTACCATGGTGACATCCACCTTAGGAACCATAATATCCTTGGCGCATGTATCACCGAAATCAAAAACATTATTAATCATATCAAGTTCTTCGGATTCAATCAGACCTTCTTCCTGGCTGACATCCATAATGGTCCGAAGTTCATTTTCAGTAATTGTTTTGGAATTTAAGTTGATTTTGACTCTGAAAATTTTCAAAATAAAAGAAGAAAATAAATTCAAAATGAAAATAACAGGTGTTAACAAAACCATAAGCATATGAATTGGACCGGCGTAAGTTAAAGCCATGGATTCCGCATGCATACTTGCGATTGTTTTGGGAACAATTTCGCCAAAGATAATTATTAATAGTGTCAAAACACCAACACCGATACTGACAAACCAGTCAGCACTGAAAATTCTCTGGGTTAGTATTGTTGCAAGAGAAGAAGCGGCGATATTAACAATATTATTTCCGATAAGTACAGCGTTAAGCATCTTTCTGGAATTACCGAGCACCTTATCAAGAACAATGGCTTTTCTATTCCCTTCTTCC
>CALWNA010000144.1 GCA_944382505.1 uncultured Lachnospiraceae bacterium | reverse complement strand
TCTTATGATTAAGAAAAATATCATCATTGAATTGCCGGAAATATTTCAGAAAATTAAACTGCACATGAAAAATTGATGCTTGACGAATTGCATCCATAGAGTTATAATCTTTTCAACAATTAAAGATGACCATTGAAACCGATGATGCGGATGTAAAAGTGAATCGTGCACTCACAGAGAGCGGGGATAGCTGAGAACCCTGCAGAACGCAGCTCACATAAATGGACCGCAGAGGGCGTGGAACAAAGCGAATATATTCGTTAGTATTTCATGACGTGAAGGCATACGTTAGTTGCACTGGGTATGATAGTACTCGTTGAGAGCGTGAAAATTTTTCACGAATCAAGGTGGCACCGCGGAAGATTTTTTAGAGTATCCGTCCTTGATAATAGTTATGCTATTATCAAGGGCTTTTCTTTTTGAAAAAATTCTAAATAACAGCGCAAGTCTTATACTTAGGCAGGTTATCTGGGTTGTAAAAAAAGAGAAAAAAGGAGAAAGAAAAATGAGGAAAATGAAGAAATTTTTAAGTGTAGTATTGGCAGCAGCCATGGTGGCAACAATGTTTACGGCCTGTGGCAGTAGCGAGGGAGAGAGTTCCGGGGAATTAGGAGACAAGACTAATACAAAGATTGGAATTGTTTCCATGATTGAAAATGGAGCATTTACAGATATGAGAGACGGAATTGTGGAACAGTTAAAAGAAGAGGGCTACACGGATGACAATATCGATTATCAGTGTGCAGCAGGTGATGCCACGGCATTGTCATCAATCGTAAGCAATATGACTGATGGAACATACGAAATGATATTTACGATTGCAACACCGGCAACCCAGGCATTTGTGAATGCTGAGTCTGATACACCTGTATTTTTCTGTGCGGTATCTGCACCGGAAGCTGCCGGCATTCTTACAGATATGGAAACACCGGACAAAAACGCAACCGGTACATCCAATGCGATTCCCGTATCAACTATTTTTGAACTTGCACAGGCAACAACACCTGCAAAAAAATACGGACTGATTTACAGTGGAAATGAAGACGGCGCAACAGACACCATCGAGCAGGCAAAAACATATCTTCAGGAACAGGGAATAGAATTTGTAGAAAAGACAGCTCCGACATCAAGTGATATCGAGACGGCAACAAATGCATTGGTCAGTGAAGGTGTGGATGCCATCTTTGTGCCAAATGATTCTATCATTCAGGATGGTGTTACAAAATTGGTAGAAATCTGCAATGAAAATAAAATTCCGACATACTGCTCATCGGCAACAACAGTGGCATCAGGATGTTTTGCGACAGTTGCCATTGATGACAAGGGAATTGGCAAAAAGACTGTGGAAATGGCAATGGAATATGTCGATGGAAAAGAAGTACAGGATATTCCGGCACAGGTAGTTGGAATTGATTACTGTTCTGTCAATACAAATACAATGGAAGCATTGGGACTTACAAAAGATGATATTAACACAGAGTATGAAATTGTTGAGCTTGGGGAATAAAAACAAAACCATCAATATTGATTGTCATTGAAAATTATTTTACGGAAAAGGACAAAGAAATGATTGAATTACAATACTATTTATCAAATCTGCCGGACTGTTTTATATATGGTCTTCTGGCGATGGGAATATATATTTCACTCAGAATACTGGATATACCGGATTTGACAACGGAGGGGAGCTTCGGGTTTGGCGCAGTGATTTCAGTTCTTGTGTCATTGCAGGGACATCCGGTGCTGGCGCTGGCAGCGGGCATTGTCGCAGGAATGTGTGCCGGATTTATAACCGGATGTTTGCAGACGAAGTTAAAGGTGCATCCCGTATTAGCCGGAATTATTACAATGAGTGGTTTATACTCTATCAACCTTGTATGTTACTCTTTGACAGACAAAGGAGCGACAACGAATTTGAGCTACAATAAAATAACTGTTTTTGAAAAAGTGAAAGAACTTATCGGTATCAGGGGACAGTTTGAGACGAACATGGTAAAGGCAGTAGTCAGTTTGGTGCTTGTGGTAATTGTATTGGCAGTCATTATCTGGTTTTTTAAGACCCATATCGGACTTTGTATCAGGGCAACAGGTGATAATCCTGACATGGTAAGGGCTTCTTCCATTAACGTTGACAGAACAAAAATTATCGGACTGATGCTTGCCAATGCGCTGATTGGACTTTCCGGCGCCCTGGCATCTCAGAGCATAGGTTATTCCGATATTAATACATCCAACGGAACTTTGATATATGGTCTTGCGGCGGTAATTATCGGAGAGGCGGTATTTGGAAAGCGCGGAGCAACAATCGGTGTGATTTCGGCGGTAACAGGTTCGGTAATCTATAAACTGATTGTAGCGTTTGTAATAAGAGAAAATATTTTCGGTGATAAGAGCGCAAATTTAATGAAGCTTACCTGTGCACTCATTGTTGCCATAACTTTGGCAATTCCGGCGATTAAGGAAAAAATTTCGGAGAAAAAACAGAGAAAGGCGGCGGAATAATGTTAGAGATACAAAATATTTCAAAAACCTTTGAAAAGGGAACTGTTAATGAGCACGTGGCAATCAAGGATTTAAGCTTGAAACTCAATGAGGGAGAATTTGTTACAATTGTAGGTTCCAATGGCGCAGGAAAAAGTACATTATTTAATGCGATTTGCGGTTCCTTCTTTGTTGATAAAGGACATATCGTTCTGAATAAGGAAGATATTACTTATAAAAGTGAACATCAAAGAGCAAGGGCAATCGGACGTGTATTTCAGGATCCGATGAAGGGAACTGCACCAAATATGACAATCGAAGAAAACCTCTCATTGGCTTATACAAGATCAGGCAGGCATTCCACGCCTTTTTCCAAGGCAATCACAAAGAAAAATGTTGCTTTTTTCCGGGAAAATCTTGCACGGTATAATATGGGAATTGAGGATAGAATGAAAACAAAAATCGGTCTTTTGTCAGGCGGACAGAGGCAGGTGGTAACGCTTTTAATGTGTACACTATCCATTCCGAAATTACTTCTTTTAGATGAACATACAGCTGCGCTTGATCCGGCAACGGCTGAGAAGGTAATGGAGATTACAAAGACAATTGTTTCAGAAAACAATATTACGACAATGATGATTACTCATAATCTGAAGCAGTCACTTACCACAGGTACAAGAACAATCATGCTGGATTCCGGTGAAATTATTCTTGACGTTTCGGGAGAAGAAAGAGACAATATGACAATGGATGACATGATTAAGATGTATTCCATGAAGAAGCAGAAAGAGTTTGACAATGACAGAATGCTGTTGAGTCAGTGATAAAATCTAAGTATTATTGCAAATAAAGGAAAGTCTTGTGATTTTTCTGATAATTATAAAACCGGGAGAAGCAAATTATTAAATAAGACAATATTTACGAAACGGCAGCATATTGATAAAATGTGCTGCTTTTTTCATGCCATAGGAAGTGGGGACTTTTGGAAGCTTTTATTCTTTTCTTTAAGGTTTTTTTGTGATAAAATTAAATTAATTATTAAGAACGGATTGTGCGTCGAAATATTAACATTAGGAGGTAAAAAAATATGAAACAAATTTTAATCGCATTAGGAAGAGAATTTGGAAGCGGAGGTCATATTGTAGCGCAAAAACTTGCAGAATATTACAATATTCCTCTTTATAACAAGGAACTTTTAGAAGAGATGGCAAAGGATGGACATTACAGCCGGGAAATGTTGGAAAGACTTGATGAAAAACCGGTGAATCTTACTTTCTTTCCGGTACCGATTGCCGGAAATACAATTTCCCTGGAGCAGGATGTTGCTATCAAACAGTTTGCTTTTTTGAGAAAAAAAGCCAATGAAGAAAAAAAATCTTTTGTTATTGTCGGGAGATGCGGAGAAGAAATTCTCAGAGATAACCCAAATCTTGTGAGTGTTTTTATACTGGGAGACCAGGAAAGCAAAAAGAAGAGAGTCATGGAGAGAGAAGGACTGAATGAAAAAGCGGCTTTGGCAAAAATGAAAAAGATAGATAAGATGCGAAAGACTTATCATAATTTTTACTGTGAAAATAAATGGGGTGATTCCAGAAGTTATGATATTTGCATTAAGACCGGAAGAATTGACGCAGAAGCAGCGGCAGATATGATTATTAAGTATATCGATTCACAACAATAAAAATGTTTCAAACAGTAGGAACTTCCTGATTTAAAGGGGAGTTCCTTTTTTTGTGGCTCTTTGTCAAGAGTGGGGGTAACTTAAGTTTACAACACATTTGTGGATCATTGTCCACAAATGTGTTTCTTTATTTCGTGGCAAGGAGTATTCTGTTCCTAAAGTTTTTAAAATTGCGGAATCC
>CALWNA010000143.1 GCA_944382505.1 uncultured Lachnospiraceae bacterium | reverse complement strand
TGGTAACAAAACGTGACGTGGAAAATGACGAATGCAGACACAATTTGATAAATGCTTTCGAAAAAACATTTGAACTGGGAGCCATACCCATTATTAATGAAAATGATGCGGTGGCAGTTGAAGAGATTGTTTATGGTGATAATGACAGTCTTTCTGCAATTGTGGCAAAGTTAATCAAAGCGGATGCACTACTGATACTTACGGATACGGATGGACTTTATGACAGAAATCCAAATGATGATGAGTATGCCAGAATCATTCCGGTAGTGGAGCAGATTACCGAAACGCTTTTTGAAATTGCCGGAGGCAAAGGATCCAAATTCGGAACCGGTGGAATGATAACAAAATTGCAGGCAGCGCAAATTGCTATGGAAGCGGGGATTGATACTGTCGTCATGAATGGACAGGAACCGGAAAATATTTATAAAGTCCTCGAAGGACATCAGGTGGGAACAATTTTTGTGGCAAAATAGGACAGCGCAGAGTTATTATAGAAAACAACGCCTGACACAGGATAGGAAGCATAGATTTTAAGCCTGATACATATGTTGCGGTAGGAAAGAGTTTAGCGAATATATGGTTGCTTTGGAGCGACAGATTGGAGAGAAGCATGTTAGAACAGTTAGGTATTAATGCCAGGGAAGCAGAAAAGAAACTGATGATTGCTTCCACTGCGGAAAAAAATAAAGCACTGATTAAAATATCAGAAGGGTTAATAGCAGGTGCGGATAAAATTATAGAGGCAAATAAAATTGATTTGAAGAATGGCGAAGAAAACGGAATGGCACAAGCTATGCTGGATCGCCTGAAACTGGATCAGTCAAGAATTGAGGGAATGGCAAAGGGCGTAATGGATGTGGTTTCTCTTCCTGATCCGGTGGGAAGGATACTTGATACAGTTACCAGACCGAACGGACTTAAGATTCAAAAAGTTTCAACTCCTCTTGGTGTTATTGCGGTCATCTTTGAAGCAAGACCTAACGTTACATCGGATGCAGCGGCATTATGTCTGAAATCAGGAAACACAGTTATTTTGAGAGGCGGTAAGGAGGCGATTCATTCCAATAAAATTATCGCACAGATTATGCGCCGGGCTGTCAAGGAAGCAGGCATGCCGGAGGATGTAATTCAGCTTGTGCAGGATACATCCAGAGACAGTGCAAACGAATTAATGACAATGAATCAATATGTAGATGTTCTGATTCCGCGTGGTGGCGCAGGTCTTATTCAGGCGGTGGTGAAAAACGCTACGGTTCCTGTAATTGAAACGGGAGTGGGGAATTGTCATATTTATGTGGATAAGGATGCAGATATAAAAAAAGCAGTGGATATTGTGTTCAACGCAAAAACTTCGAGACCGTCTGTATGTAATGCGGCAGAGAGTCTATTGATACATAAGGATATTGCAGACACTGTACTGGTTAAAATTAAAGAAAAACTGGATGAAAAAAATGTTACACTTGTAGGCGATGATGCTGCGAGAAACATTATTGCAGATATGGATAAGGCGACGGAGGCGGATTGGGCAACAGAGTATCTGGATTACAAGATGTCTGTTAAAATTGTGGATTCCGTGGAAGAGGCTGTGGAGCATATTTACAAGTACAGCACCGGTCACAGTGAATGTATCGTTACGGAAAATATGGATACGGCAGAGTTGTTTATGAATCAGGTGGATTCGGCGGCTGTTTATGTGAACGCAAGTACCAGATTTACGGATGGCGGTGAGTTTGGCTTTGGAGCCGAAATCGGTATTTCCACCCAGAAACTTCACGCCAGAGGACCGATTGGACTTCCGGAGCTTCAGTCATTTAAATATAAAATATATGGAAACGGACAGATTCGTTAGTTATTTCAGCGATATTTGTACCACCCGGTGGTTTGCCGGGTGGTATTTTAAAACATTGAAATTTTGTGATATATGTCAAAAATCGGAGTAAATTGCCGGGTTAGCCTGTCCGTTAACAAATTTTTAATTGTTAATTTATAGACTAAATTGTTAAAATTTTATATAATAAAGAGAATATATGTAAAACGATAAGAGGGCTATCCGAATGGTTTATACAAAGGAGTATAATAAATTATGAAAAAACTACTGTTTATTATCAATCCAAAGGCAGGTCTGAAAAAAAACAGACACTTTGTTGATGAGGCGGTTCAGGTTTTTGAAAACGCCGGATATAAAGTAGGAATAAAATACACAAAAAAGAGAGCTGATGGAACAAAAATAGCAAGAGAATACGGAAGTAAAGTAGATCTTGTAGTCTGTATGGGTGGCGATGGTACCTTAAATGAAGTGATACAGGGAATGATAGAAGGCAATGTGGGTACACCTTTGGGTTATATACCGGCGGGTTCAACAAATGATTTTGCTGTCAGTCTTGGCCTTAAGAGCAATCCAAAGGAGCAGGCGGAGTTTATTGTTTCCCATGAAGCAAAACCTTTGGATATTGGTAATTTTAATGGAAGATATTTTGTGTATACTGCTTCGGCAGGTATTTTTACCAAGACATCTTATTCAACACCACAGGATTTGAAAAACCGACTGGGGCATTTTGCCTATATATTGACTGGCATACGGGAATTATTTCATATCCGAAGATTGAAACTTAAGATTGAGTTGGAAGATCAGGTATTAGAAGGCAAGTATATATTTGCAGCCATTAATAATGCGACCAAGGTGGGCGGCATTATGAAGTTGGATAGTGAACTTGTACAGTTTAACGACGGCGTGTTTGAACTTATGCTCGTGGAGTTTCCGAAAGGTCCGGCAGAGTTTTGCAGATTGGCGATAAAGGTATTTTTGCAGAAATTTACCGGTAAAATTACTTTGCGGCAGATTCGGAGCGCACGGATTACTGATAGTTCAGATATTGACTGGTCATTGGATGGAGAAAAAGAAAAGGGAAAACAGGTTGTGAACTTTAAGGTTGTTCACAATGCAATTAAAATTATTTACTAGATGTAAGAGAGGTGCTTATGACAATAAGAAGAGAAGATATTAAAGAATTTACAGAAAAATACGGGAAAATTTGTAAGAAAAATGATAGTGTTGACAAGAAATTGTTTTCAGATTATGGCGTCAAAAGAGGACTTAGGGACGTCAATGGGAAGGGTGTTCTGACGGGCATCACAAATATCTCAAGAGTAGAATCAACAATGATGGTAGACGGTAAGAGCGTTCCATGTGAAGGAAAATTATATTACCGGGGGTACAAGATACAGGATCTGGTTAAAGGATTCATGCAAAATAACCGGTATGGGTTTGAAGAAGTTGCATATCTTTTGTTGTTTGGTTCTCTTCCAAATTACTCCGAATTGGAAGAATTTAAAAAGATGATGGCTGCTTTCCGCAGGCTTCCGACAAATTTTGTGAGAGACGTTATAATGAAAGCTCCCAGTTCGGATATTATGAATTCTTTGACAAAGAGTGTTCTAACACTTGCATCTTATGACAGAAATGTTTCTGATACTTCCGTTGAAAATGTAATACGCCAGAGCATACAGCTTATCGGAACTTTTCCAATGTTGTCAGTGTATGGTTATCATGCATACAATCATTACAAGAAAAATAAAAGTTTATATATACATAGACCAAAGCCGGAACTTTCCACAAGCGAAAATTTTCTCAGGATGTTAAGACCTGACAAACAGTATACAGAACTGGAAGCAAAGGTACTGGATTTGGCCCTTGTGTTACATATGGAGCATGGCGGCGGAAACAATTCTACTTTTACAACAAGAGTTGTCACATCCTCAGGCTCTGATACATATTCCACCATTGCGGCAGCATTATCTTCCCTGAAAGGGCCGAGACATGGCGGTGCAAATATTATGGTGGTGGAAATGTTTAAGGACATTAAAGCCAATGTTAAAGATATTAAAGATGAAACGGAAATTAAAGAATATCTTAAAAAAATTCTCAGAAGAGAGGCATTTAATAAAAAAGGACTTATTTATGGAATGGGTCATGCGGTATATTCGATATCGGATCCGAGAGCAGATATTTTTAAAAAGTTTGTAAAACAGCTTGCTACGGAAAAAGGCAGGGAAAAAGATTTTGCCCTTTATAGCATGATTGAACGTCTGGCACCGGAAGTTATTGCAGAGGAACGCCATATATATAAGGGTGTAAGTGCGAATGTGGATTTTTACAGCGGATTGGTTTACAGTATGCTGGATATTCCGGAAGAACTGTATACGCCGATGTTTGCCATAGCCAGAATTGTAGGCTGGAGCGCACACCGACTGGAAGAAATAATTAATGCAGATAAGATTATACGACCGGCATATGTCAGCAATTGTACGTATAATGAGTATGTGGATATCAGTGAAAGATAAATATTGAGATGAATAACCGGGGTCGTGGCAAAACAAAAAAATAATATGTTTTGTGGCGGCCTTTCTTTTTTATCGGGTATGTTTGTGGGACATGTATCATAGATTATAATAAAAAATATAGAAACAGGGTGATTTAATGAAATTAACACAAAGCGACATTAAAAAAATTCAGGAAGAAATAGAACATCGAAAACTGGTGGTAAGGCCGGAGGCCATTGAGGCGGTAAAAGAAGCCAGAGCTCATGGAGATTTAAGTGAGAACTTTGAATATCAGGCGGCAAAAAAGGATAAGAATCGAAATGAAAGCAGAATCAGGTATTTGGAGAAGATATTAAAAACAGCAACCATTATTTCAGACCAGTCTGCAGACGATGAAATCGGTTTGAACAAAACGGTTGAAGTATATTTTGAAGAGGATGATGAAACGGAAAAATTTAAAATTGTGAGCACGATGCGCGGCGACTCGGTAAAAGGGAGAATAAGCAATGAATCTCCGATCGGAGCAGCACTTATGGGACATAAGGAAGGGGATAGAGTTGAGATAAAGGTAAATGATAACTTTAGCTATTATGTAGTTGTCAAGTCAATTGAAAATACAGGGGAAGAAGAGTCTGATACAATTAGAACTTATTAGATGATGCATTTTTATAAACGGATTAACGGAAATGAAAAAAGGGAAATTGACTATTTTTACAAGTTATACGCCGGGGGCGGGTAAGAGTTTTTTTATGGTATCAAAAGCCATGGAACAGAAGGAAAAAGGAGTGAAAGTGCTGATTGCCTTTCTAAACGGTAGACATAGAAAAACGGATGTTTTACTGGAAGCCAATGATGTAAGTGATTTTCATGGAGAAAGGTACTCGTTATCTGCTATTTTTGACTCAAAACCTGAACTTGTAGTGATGGATGAAATGGGAATGCAGAACATAAATATTGATGGACATACCTTTGTTTATGAAGATATTGAAAAACTTTTGCAGGCCGGAATTGATGTTTACGCATCCTCTAATCTGAAAAGATTTGAGGGGGCTAATCCGTTATTTAAGCAAATCACGGGAATTGGCATAAAAAAGACTATTCCCGACAGATTTCTTGATATGGCGGAGAAAATTTATTTTGTGGACAGAGCGCCGGAACTTATGCAAAAGGATTTTGAAGAAGGAACACTTTTTAGCGATAAATATATGCATTCAAAAATTATGAAAAAAAACTTCCGACCGGAAACATTGAAGGAGTACAGGAGAATCAGTTTAGAATATTTAGAAAATTATAATAATATTCATATCATTGTCAGAAAATAAAGATGAAAAACCATGGATGATATGATAGAATAAAAATATCAGAGTTTCACCATATGATGAAAAGAAAGAGAGGAAGCATTATGAATATTATGCATGACATTAATCCGGAAAGAATTAGTCCGTCGGATTTCATTGCGACTATTGAAATAAGTAAGGGCAGCAAAAAAAAGTATGAGTTGGATAAGGAGACGGGGCATCTTATTCTTGACCGTATTCTTTACTCGTCTGTCCATTATCCTGCAAATTATGGATTTATACCAAGGACAATTGATGAAGACGGAGATCCGCTGGATGTCCTTGTATTGTGTTCGGAGCCGATTGAACCAATGTCATTGGTGAGATGTTATCCGATTGGTGTTATGTATATGGTTGACGGTGGCGATAATGATGATAAGATTATTGCTATCCCGTATGGAGACCCTACATACAGGGGTTATACAGATATTAATCAGCTTCCGGCACACATTTTTGAAGAAATTAAAAATTTCTTTAACATTTATAAGACTTTGGAAGGCAAACAGACAAAAGTTGATGAGTTCGGCGGACCTGTGGAAGCTGCAAAAATTATTTACAAATGTATTGATATCTATAATGATACTTATGGAATTGAGACAGACAAATCAAACAGATAAGCCGGATTTATATTGCAGATAGATAGACATGATGGGGCATACAAAATGAATATTAATTATAGACTAAAATTATTAAGAAATGAGATGTGTAGGCACAATATAGAAGCATATATTGTGCCTACCTGTGATTTTCATGGTTCGGAATATATTGGAGAGTATTTTAAGACAAGAGAGTATATTTCCGGATTTACAGGTTCGGCAGGAACAGCGATTGTTACAATGGAGGAAGCTGTGCTTTGGACGGACGGACGATATTTTCTTCAGGCGGCATCGCAACTTGAAGACTCCGAATTTATTCTTATGAAAAGCGGTGAGCCGGATGTGCCGACGATGAAAGAATATATTTCTCAAAAAATGAGATACGGAAGCGTAATAGGATTTGACGGACGAATGATGCCTGCCTCTTTGGCGGAAGATATTTCCGGCATAGAAGGGATTTGTGCGGATGGAAATATGGATTTGATCGGAGAGATATGGAAAGAGCGACCGGAAATATCCTGTAAGCCTGTTTGGAGATTGCCTGAGAAATATACAGGAATGACATATGTCTGTAAAATTGCAGAAGTCCGAAAAGAAATAAAAGATGCGGGGGCTGACATTCTGGTGATTACATCTTTGGATGAAATTGCCTGGCTGTTAAACCTTAGAGGAAACGACGTCGAATGTACACCGGTTTTTATGGCCTTTATGATTGTAACGGAAAAGGAGAGTATACTGTTTATACAACAGAAAGCTCTTGATAGTAAAATTAAGGAACTGCTTGAAAAAGATGGAGTTATTATAAAAAATTATTATGATGTCTATGGCTATCTCGAAAAAATTTCTCATAAGCGATTATGGATAGATAAAGAAACAGCCAATTATAATATTATAAAATCCGTCCATAATACCAATAATATCATAAACAGGTTTACACCGGTGTTAACATTAAAGGCTGTGAAAAATCCCATAGAAGCAAAAAATATGAGACAGGCGCATCTGTTAGATGGAGTTGCAATGACAAAATTCATTTTCTGGTTAAAGAAAAACGTGGGCAAAATTTGCATGTCTGAGATTTCTCTGGGAGAAAAACTTGAGGAGTTCCGAAAAAGAGCGGAAAGTTATATAGAACCAAGTTTCAAGCCCATTGTGGCATATAATGAACATGGTGCGGTTGTACATTACAGTGCGACAGAAGAAACCTGTTATGAAATAAAGCCTGAGGGGATAATACTCATTGATTCCGGAGGACAATATCTGGAGGGGACGACAGATATCACACGAACTATCAGCCTTGGAAACGTATCTGATAAAATGAAGGAAATGTATACGGCGGTGCTTCGTGGAAATCTGAATTTGGCGGCTGCAGTGTTCAAAGAAGGGTGTACGGGAGTGTCTTTGGATTACCTGGCAAGAAAGCCCCTTTGGGACAAAGGAATGGATTATAATCATGGCACCGGCCATGGGGTGGGATATCTCTTAAATGTACATGAATCTCCCAATGCATTCCGGTATCGTATTATGGAAAATCCTCAGATGAATTCTGTTTTGAAACCGGGAATGATTACTTCGGATGAACCGGGAGTGTATCTTGAAAATGAATTTGGAATCAGAATTGAAAATTTGCTACTGTGTGTTGAAAAAGAAAAAAATCAATATGGGAGATTTCTCGGATTTGAAACGTTGACATTCGTGCCTTTTGACAGAGAACTGATTAACGTAGATGAAATGACGGCGGAAGAACAAAAACTGTTAAAACAATACAATGAAAAAGTATATCGCGAAATATCTCCATATCTTACCGAAGAAGAAAAACGATGGTTAAGAGAAAATCAATAATATCATGAAAAATCTCTGCATAGAATGTACAAAGTATATTCCATACAGGGGTTTTTTTGAAAGAGTATATTGAAGAGAGGGTGCTGGTAACAGCGGAATACATTATAGAAAACAAGGCAACAGTAAGAACATGTGCAAAACAGTTCGGAATTAGCAAAAGTACGGTACATAAAGATGTATCGGAAAGGTTGTTAATGTTGAATCCGGGTATGGCCGCCCAAGTAAGGGATGTTTTGGACCAAAATAAAAAAGAAAGACATATCAGAGGCGGCATGGCCACCCGAGAAAAGTATTTACATATGGGACAATAGTCCCCCTTTAGATACAAAATAAGAAGCCTTACCGATTCGCGGTAAGGCTGTTGTTAACGGGGGACCTAGAGGGAATCTCACCCTCTAGGTTGAGTATGAAAAACTTAAAATACGCCATTATAGGGTATGACGTATACAAACTATGTGCACCACCTATTAGGTAGTACATTGTTATAGTAAAGTATAAATATGAACAAAGTATGAAAAAAATGTAAAAGAAATACGAAACTTGTCATAAATAAATATTTGCTGTGAAATTCCCAAGAAAACGTGTACAGAATGAAAAAAAATTGTTATACTTTATTATAGTATGGATATTCTAATAAGAGATGACAAACTGAAGGAGTAACGGATGTTTAATACAGATATAGGAATAGATTTAGGAACAGCAAGTATACTTGTTTATATTAAAGGAAAAGGTGTGGTTCTGAAAGAACCGTCGGTAGTTGCCATTGACAGAGATACTGATAAGATAAAAGCTGTCGGGGAAGAGGCAAGGCTTATGATCGGGCGTACTCCCGGCAATATTGTGGCGGTGCGACCATTGAAACAGGGAGTGATTTCAGATTACTCCATTACGGAGCAGATGATTCGCTATTTTATTCAGAAGGCAATCGGCAAGAGATCATATAAAAAACCCCGCATATGTGTCTGTATTCCGAGCGGCGCTACGGAAGTGGAAACAAAAGCAGTTGAAGATGCGGCATTCCAGGCAGGCGCCAGAGAAGTATTTGTTGTAGAGGAGCCTTTGGCTGCAGCTATCGGCGCAGGAATAGAAATCAGAAAACCATGTGGAAACATGATTGTTGATATCGGCGGAGGAACTACGGATATTGCAGTGATTTCCCTTGGAGGTACCGTTGTAAGTACATCGGTCAAGGTGGCAGGAGATGATTTTGACGAAGCCATTGTCAGATATATGAGAAAGAAGCATAATCTTCTGATTGGCGAAAGAACTGCGGAAGAAATCAAAATCGGAATCGGGACATGTTATAACAAATCGGAAAATCAGAAGATGGAAGTGCGAGGGCGTAATCTTGTCACGGGACTTCCAAAAACAATAGAAGTTACATCGGAAGAGACAGAAGAGGCGCTGCGGGATGTGACTACCAGCATTATAGAAGCGGTGCACAGAGTGCTGGAGCAGACGCCGCCTGAGCTTGCGGCAGATATTGCTGTCAGAGGGATTGTTTTAACCGGCGGTGGATGTCTGTTACATGGACTGGACGAGCTGATTGAGTCAAAGACCGGAATCAATACGATGACTGCGGAGGATCCTATGACAGCGGTAGCCATAGGAACCGGACAGTATCTGGAATATATTGATGAAAGCGCCAACGAAAAAATCAATTAAGCAAAAAGCGTGTTTTCATCACTCTTATTTGCGGATACAATGATAGAAGGAAAAATAAGGCTGTCCTCTGTTTTGGACAGCCTTATTCCTCTGACAAAGGAAAATATATGGAAATAATTAGTGGATATGTTGAAAGTATAACTTATAGAAATGATGATAACGGATATACGGTTCTCACGCTCCTCAGCGGAAAAAAAGAACTGAAGTGTACCGGTATTTTCGGGTATATTGGTGAGGGAGAATATCTGGAAATACAGGGGGATAAAGTATTCCACGATGTTTATGGAGAACAGATTAAAGTTTCTGAATATAAGATTATTCCGGCAACAGACCAGTTGTCGCTGAAAAAGTATCTTGGCTCCGGGGCGGTTAAGGGACTGGGGGCAGTTCTGGCTGACCGTATCGTGGATAAGTTTGGAGAAGATACGTTAAGAATCATTGAGGAAGAACCGGAAAGACTTGCCGAGATTCGTGGGATTACCATACGTAAAGCTATGGATATCTGTGAGCAGATTGAAGAAAAAAAAGATATGCGTGATATCATGATTTTTCTTCAGGGATATGGTATATCTCCGGCACTTAGCACAAAAATATATAATCTATATGGAACAAAGGTTTATGACGTTATCAAAAGCAATCCGTACAGGCTGGCAGATGATGTTGTTGGAATTGGATTTAAAACTGCAGATGAGATTGCCAGACGGGCAGGCGTGGAGGTAAATGCTGCAATAAGAATAAAAAGCGGCATGTGTTACGCATTATCGGAAGCTTCATTGTCGGGACATACATATCTGCCCAAATCTCAATTGGTTGCGGCTACTGTAAATCTGCTGGGACTCCGTGACCAGTATATGAATGCAGACGGAACATACAATATGGAGCTATTGGATCATTGTTTTACGGAATTGATTTTGGAAAAGAAATTAATTCTGAAAGAGATAGAGGGAAATGAAGCGGTATTTATCTCAACTTTTTATTATACGGAATTAAATATTGCCAGAATGCTTTTGGAACTGAATCTTTCCACACCGGAGGATGAATATATTATGGGGATCAAAATGGACACGATTGAAAAAATGACAGGAATCCGGTTGGATGAATTGCAGCGACAGGCTGTTATTGAAACCCAGAATCATGGTGTGTCCATTATTACAGGGGGACCGGGAACCGGAAAAACCACAACAATCAATGCAATTATTCAGATGTTTGAAGCAGATGGAATGGAAGTGAGTCTGGCGGCGCCTACCGGCAGGGCAGCCAAAAGAATGACGGAGGCAACCGGTCATAGCGCAAAGACGATTCACAGATTGCTGGAGGTGACAGGAGGCCCGGAGCAGGAAGATACAGATGCTAAATTTGGAAGAAATGAGCAAAACCCTTTGGAGACGGATGTATTGATTGTTGATGAAATGTCTATGGTTGATACTTTTTTGATGCATGCGCTGTTAAGAGCAGTCAATATAGGAACCAGAGTTGTTTTTGTGGGAGATGTCAATCAGTTAGCGAGTGTGGGACCCGGAAATGTTTTAAGGGATATGATTGATTCGGGGTGTTTCAGTGTTGTAAGGCTTACAAAGGTATTCCGACAGGCGGGGGAAAGCGGTATTGTAACGAACGCACATAAAATCAATGCCGGGGAACACGTAAAACTTGACAACAGTACCGGTGATTTTTTATATATTGAAAGAGAGAATGCTCAGGCGGCGCTAAATGCTACGATTGGATTAATTAAGTCAAAATTGCCTGACTATGTGGGGGAAGACGAGATGGAGATACAGGTTCTGACTCCTACGAGAAATGGTATTTTAGGTGTTAATTCTTTAAATGAACAATTGCAAAAATACATAAATCCTCCCACACCGGATAAAAGAGAAAAGGAAATCGGCGGTACGCTGTTTCGGGAAGGTGATAAGGTGATGCAGATAAAAAACAATTACCAGCTTGATTGGGACCAGAGAACTGCCGAGGGTAGAATTATAGATTCGGGAACCGGTATTTTTAACGGCGATATGGGTATTATTACTGTTATTAACAATACGACAAATTATTTGGAAGTCAGATTTGATGATGACAGATATGTGACATATGACATGAAACAGGCAGAAGAATTGGAACTCGCATACGCTGTCACGATTCATAAGTCTCAGGGAAGCGAATATCCGGCGGTTATTATGCCTTTGGTTTCCGGTGTTTCTATGCTTATGACGAGAAATCTTTTATATACCGGTGTTACCAGAGCAAAAAAATGTGTGTGTATTGTGGGAAGAAAGGAAACTTTTGATGCAATGGTGGCAAACCGGGATCAGCAAAAAAGGTTTTCAGGACTTAAGTGGCATCTGATGAACTATTAACAATAGGAAATTACATACAAAAAGATAGAGGGGATTATGTTGGAAAAACTGATCAATATACTATATCCTGCAACCTGTCCTATATGTGGAAAAGTTTTGCGGGGAAAAGACAAAATATGTGGTGAATGCGAAAAGGATGTTGTCATTATCAGAGAACCGAAATGTCAAAAATGTGGCAAACCGTTAATCACCGATGAAAAAATCTACTGTAATGACTGTGGCAGAAAGAAACGTTTTTTTGATAAGGGAGTGGCGGTGTTTCGGCACAGTGGAAGATTAAGGGAATCCATATACAGATTCAAATATAATAATGCAAGGGTATATGCTGATTATTACGGCAGTGTTGCAGCACATATTTACGGGAAAATGTTAAAGGAGTGGGATATTGATGCAATTATTCCGGTACCGATTCACAGAGCAAGAGAAAGAAAACGCGGCTATAATCAGGCGCTGGTATTTGCACGGTCACTGGCAAAATATACAGGATTTCCACTGGAAAAGAAACTTCTTATTAGAAAGAAAAAAACGATGCCGCAGAAGGAACTTACGGAGACTATGCGGTATTTTAACTTGAAAGATGCCTTTGCCGTAGATAAGGACAGAATGAAACAGATTGAAAATATACTACTTGTAGACGATATATTTACTACGGGAAGTACAGTGGATGCGTGTAGTTCTATTTTAAAAAAAGCCGGTGCGAAAAAAGTTTATGTGCTCTGCATTAGTGCCGGAGTAGATAAAGAAGAGTGTCATGTGCGCAACCCATAGACCTTCGGTCTGCTTCGTCGTGGCCTGCGCCCTATGAAAAGAAAAAGCAAGCTAAGTCATGCGCGTACTCACAGACCTTTGGTCTGCTTCATCGCGGACTGCGCCCTATATAAATAAAACTACCGAAACACGCCGGAAAGCAAGCTTTCGAGGGTGTCCGGAGGTTTTATTTATGCATGACTTAGAAACTACGCGAAAAATTTGGTTGACGTGGATTGATTTACGTGTTATATTGTTATAGCGAGCAAATAGGTCTTTTTTTTTTGCACAAATTTCATAGACCTTTAAAGATACAAAAAAGCGGAGGTGAAACTCATGAGAACAAGAATTACTTTAGAATGTACAGAGTGTAAACAGCGTAATTACAATACAACAAAGGATAAGAAAACACATCCTGACAGAGTAGAGACAAAGAAGTATTGTAAGTTCTGCCAGAAGCATACATTGCACAAAGAAACAAAATAGTCTGATTTTATTTTTATGGAGGGTAAAAAAATGGCAGAAGCAGTTAAGAAAAAGAACGGTCGCATAAAAACCTGGTGGACAGGTTTAAAGGCTGAGTTTTCAAAAATCATCTGGCCGAGCAAGACATCGATTGCAAAACAGACTGTCGTTGTTGTAATTATCACGATTATTCTTGGGGTTATTATCAGCCTGCTCGATAATATTATTCAGTTTGGGTTAGATAAGATCATTTAATAAGAAATAATAAGAGGTGATTAAATGTCAGAAGCAAATTGGTACGTTGTTCATACCTATTCGGGATATGAAAATAAAGTGAAGACTAATATTGAGCAGACGATTGAAAATAGAAAATTGCAGGATCAGATATTAGAAGTATCAGTGCCGACACAGGAAGTTGTTGAATTGAAAAACGGTGTCAGAAAAGTTTCAGAAAAAAAACTTTTCCCGGGCTATGTGCTTATTAACATGGTTATGAATGATGACACATGGTATGTTGTAAGAAATACCAGAGGAGTTACAGGATTTGTAGGTCCGGGGTCAAAACCGGTTCCGCTTACTGATACAGAAATGCTCACATTAGGAATCAAAAACGAAAAAATCAGTGTTGATTTCAAAGTGGGAGATATGGTTGCAGTCATCGGCGGCGTTTGGGCTGGCACAGCAGGTCAGGTGAAACGAATTGATGAGAGCAGACAGACAGTTACAATTAATGTAGACATGTTTGGAAGAGAGACTCCTGTTGAATTGAATTTTTCAGAGGTTAAGAAAATGTAACCACTTGCGAGTGAGTGAGTGCGTGTGTGGTCGGCTGCGTTATATAAGACATGATTTTAAATGCGCCGGGCATATGATATATTTTTAATACGAATTAAGACCTTATAGGTTTTAAGAGAGCATTTTGAAAAATGTTTTTGAAATGTCTATAAAAGAATGTCGTGCGGTGTATCGCAGGGCAGTGGGAGGGATTCCCGATAATACCACAATTTTAGGAGGTGCACAAAGTGGCAAAAAAAGTAGAAGGTTACATTAAATTGCAGATCGAAGCTGGCAAGGCAACACCAGCTCCACCAGTTGGTCCGGCACTTGGACAATGGGGATTAAACATCGTTCAGTTCACAAAGGACTTCAACGCAAGAACGGCTGATCAGCCTGGAATGATTATCCCGGTAGTGATCACTGTTTATCAGGATAAGAGTTTTAGTTTTGTAACAAAAACTCCACCGGCAGCAGTATTATTAAAGAAGGCCTGCAAAATCCAGAAGGGTGCGGGCAATTCACTCAAAGAAACAGTTGCTACCATTTCAAAGGCAGATTTACAGCAGATTGCTGAGACAAAAATGAAGGATTTAAATGCGGCTTCCGTTGAGGCAGCCATGAGCATGATTGCAGGTACAGCAAGAAGCATGGGAATTAAGGTTGAAGACTAATTAAAAAATGAATTGAGAAAAGTGGGAGGTATATCCGTTCGTACCACTAGGAGGTTTAAATGAAAAGAGGAAAGAAATATACAGATGCAGCGAAGTTGATTGACAGAACTGTACAGTATGACACAGAAGAAGCGATTTCATTGGTAAAGAAATCCGCAGTTGCAAAATTTGATGAAACAATAGAATGTCACATCAGAACAGGTTGTGACGGACGTCATGCAGACCAGCAGATTCGTGGTGCTGTTGTATTACCAAACGGTACAGGTAAGACTGTAAGAGTTTTGGTTTTCGCTAAAGGTGCAAAGGCTGACGAAGCTTTGGCAGCAGGTGCAGATTTTGTTGGCGGTGACGAATTAATACCAAAGATTCAGAATGACGGTTGGTTAGATTTTGATGTTGTCGTAGCCACACCGGATATGATGGGTGTCGTTGGTAGACTTGGTCGTGTACTTGGACCAAAGGGATTAATGCCAAACCCAAAAGCAGGTACAGTTACTATGGATGTTACAAAAGCGATAAATGATATCAAAGCAGGTAAAATTGAATACAGACTTGACAAAGCAAATATTATTCATGTTCCCGTTGGAAAGGCTTCATTTACGGAAGAGCAGTTGACAGAAAACTTTGATACGCTTATGAATGCGATTATTAAGGCTAAGCCGGCGGCAGTTAAGGGCGCTTACTTAAAGTCAGTTACTCTTACATCAACAATGGGACCTGGCGTAAAGCTTAACGTAACAAAATTATTGAATGCGTAATTGCTGCTAATTACCGATTGCTTTGCGGGCAATGGAAATTAGTTGACAATAAAAAATGAATGTGCTATTATGCACAAGTGGTTTAATACCAAAGCCGAAGACAGTAGGTGCCTGTTGTCACAGGGAGAACCGGCCAAGGGACTCCTTATGATTTGTAAGGGCGTAAACATTGTGCCTACCGAGGAATGATAGTTACCAACATAAGCATTTTGTGCTATATTGAGAAACTTGTACCTCTCTGTTTCGGCAGAGAGGTTTTTATATGTGCGGATGGAAACGGGTTATGCCCGGAAAATCCCACGGATATTCGGCGTAATGTTTGGTTGCAGACCTAATATGAACAAGGAGGCAAGACATTCATGGCAAAAGTAGAGTTAAAGAAACCTATCGTAGAAGAGATTTCAGAATTACTCAATGGCGCAGCTACGGCAGTCGTTGTTGATTACCGTGGTCTTACTGTTGCCGAGGATACGGATCTTCGTAGACAGTTAAGAGAAGCGGGTGTTGTATACAAAGTATACAAGAACACAATGATTAATTTTGCAATCGAAGGCACAGAATTCGCAGATTTAGCTCAGCATCTTGAAGGACCAACGGCTCTCGCAGTTTGCAAAGATGATGCTACTGCTGCAGCAAGAGTATTAGCAAAGTTTGCTAAGGATGCAGAAGCATTGGAAATCAAAGGCGGTATCGTTGATGGTGTTTATTATGATGCGGCAGGAATCGGACAGATTGCATCTATTCCGTCAAGAGAGGTACTTCTCTCAAAATTACTCGGATCTATGCAGTCACCAATTACAAACTTCGCTCGTGTTATTAAGCAGATTGCTGAAAAGAACGAAGAAGTTGCATAAATCAAACAGCGTTTGATTGAAAGTGAAGCGTTAATAATGAAGAGTAAAGGATTCAACTTATTCTAAATATTAAACTTCATGATAATTAAGATGGAAACATTAAAACATTTATTACAATTTGAAATTTAATGGAGGAATTAGACAATGACAACAGCAGAAATCATTGAAGCAATTAAGGGATTAACAGTTTTAGAATTAAATGACCTTGTAAAGGCATGTGAAGAAGAATTTGGCGTATCTGCAGCAGCAGGCGTTGTAGTTGCAGCAGGTGCAGGCGAAGCAGCAGCTGAAGAAAAGACAGAATTTGATGTAGAATTAACAGAAATCGGTGATCAGAAGGTTAAGGTTATCAAGGCTGTTAAGGATGCAACAGGTTTAGGTCTTAAGGAAGCAAAAGAAGTCGTAGACGGAGCTCCTAAGGTAGTTAAGGAAGGTCTTTCTAAGGAAGAAGCAGAAGCTCTTAAGAAACAGTTAGAAGAAGTTGGAGCAGTAGTAACATTAAAATAATCTACGCGATGGCAATGAGCCGTGCGTTTAGAAAATGCAAGAAGCCCGGTGAGAATTTATTCTCAACCGGGCTTCTTGCATTTTCTAAACATAGGGCGAAGCCCGCGACCGAGATGCAGCGAAGCGAAATCAAGGTGTACGGCTCAAGTCAGGATTGTGCTTGCACAAAATAATATTATCAGTCGAAATAATATTCGAATTGATTTCGTTTAATAATTAAAGGTAACAATAAAAACCATATGAAAGCAGGAGGGTGTTATGAAAAAAATATTTGAAAAAGGTTTTGTGTTGTTTGTGACAGTATCGGTGATGGTGACAGGTCTTGCATTGTGTTTTACGGGTGTATATGCGGCAGATAATCAAAATAATGCAGTTACGAATGGAACTTGTGGCAATCATGCTGCTTGGACATATGATACGGATGCGAAAGAATTGACAATTAAAGGGACCGGCGAGATAAAGACCCTGAACAGCGATTATTTAAAGAAAAATGCGGAGAAACTGATTATTGAGGAAGGCATTACGGAGATTGCTTCCGGGATATTTGCAGAATACAATTTTATAACCGTACAGTTTCCTGAAAGCTTAAAGACGATTGATGGTGCGGCATTTTATGGCTGTGCAAAGTTGAGGGAAATTATTATTCCAAAAGGAGTAGAATTTATAGGGGAAGATGCTTTTGGTGCATGCTCGGGATTGGAAAAATTTACAATTTTGGGTAATATCAAAACGGAAGGCTCATTGTTTGCAGGAGATTGTCCGACTATACTGGAAATTGCAGGAAAGGTGGATAAAATAGGGCAGATACTTCTTAACGGAGAAGAAACAGTATTGCCGAAAAAAATAACCTTTATTAATAACAATCCATATTACAAACAGGTGGGAAATTATGTATTGAGCGGTGACGGAACAAAACTGTTGTATTATATCGGGTTTGCTGATAAGATTGAAATTCCTGAAAGCGTGACAATAATTGAAGATTATGCATTGTTTTATAAGGGCATAAAGCAGGTGACTTTTAACAAAAAACTTCAAAAAATCGGAGATTATGCTTTCTATCACAATAGCATTAAAACAATAAAACTTCCGAAGAAACTCAAAAGTGTTGGTACAGAGGCGTTTGCCCGCAATGGACTTAGAAAAGTGAAGTTTGGCAAAAATATAAAAAAGATAAGCAAAGAGGCTTTTGCAGGAGATAATAATATTAAAAAAATCAGCTTATATAATCATCCTAAAATCGAGGCGGGAGCATTTGAAAGAAACGTTAAAATTAAGTACCGGGGAAAAACTGAAATAGGAGGAAGCTTTGCATTGGCGGACTTCGTGACAGATGGAAAGAAAAAAGACATAAAACTTATTGTGAATAACACTGCAACAGCAAATGGATATAAAGTTAAAATCACTCAGCCGGGAACCGGAAAGAAGTTGGTGGTTCATACAAAAAAGAGAAAAGTTGCAATGAATAAGAAATTCGCGCTTAAGACACGGAAGGGCAATGATTATACACTGAAAGATAAGTATGCATTATATGTCAAGGTGAGACCGTACAAAATTGTGAAGGGGAAGAAAGTATACGGAAGGTGGAGCGTTAAGACTGTAATTCGGTAAAAGCAATAAGATGAATAAATTGATTGGATAATGATGGCGGATGTCTGAAAAAAGGCATCCGCCTAATCTTATGAAAAGGATTCTAGGGAAGCGAGACAGTAAAAGAAAATACAGAACCTGATTCCGAATTTTTCAGGAATTTCATTTTCGAATTTTATTGCTTGACACTTATTTCCAAAAGTGATATAGTAAAATTTGCTACGCCAAGTTGGAGGGGTAATTGCGCCCTTTTGACAGGTGAAAATGGCGATTTTCTTTATGAAAACTTAATTTTATTAAGAAAAATTTAGAAAAAAACTTATAAAATAAAGACAAGGAGTGAAATGTCAATGGAGAAAAACAGAATTCGCCCTGTGAAATCGGGAAAAGGCATACGTATGAGTTATTCCAGGCAGAAAGAAGTTCTTGGGATGCCGAATCTTATTGAAGTTCAGAGAGATTCCTATGACTGGTTTCTGACTACCGGTCTTAAGGAAGTATTGGAAGATATATCTCCGATTGAAGATTACGGACAGAATTTAAGCCTTGAGTTTGTTGACTTCAAATTGTGTGAAGACGACAAAAAGTACACAATCGAGGAATGCAAGGAAAGAGACGCCACATATGCCGCACCTTTAAAGGTTAAGGTAAGACTTCACAATAAGGAGACAGGTGAATTTACAGAACATGATATTTTTATGGGGGATCTGCCGCTTATGACAGAAACCGGTACATTTGTTATTAACGGTGCAGAGCGTGTTATCGTAAGTCAGTTGGTTCGTTCACCGGGTATCTATTATGTTATTACCCATGATAAAGTAGGAAAAGAATTATATACATCACAGGTAATTCCAAATCGTGGGGCATGGCTGGAATATGAGACAGATTCCAATGACGTATTCTATGTTCGCGTTGACAGAACGAGAAAAGTTCCTGTGACAGTTCTTGTTAGAGCTCTGGGCGTCGGTACCAATGCTGAAATTCAGGAATTATTTGGTGAGGAAGAAAAGCTTACTGCGACGCTGGAGAAAGACCCGAGTACAAATTATGAAGAAGGTCTTTTGGAGCTTTATAAAAAGATTCGTCCGGGCGAACCTCTCAGTGTTGACAGTGCCGAGTCTATTATTGCCGGGATGTTTTTTGACGCAAAGAGATATGATCTTGCGAGAGTAGGACGTTATAAATATAACAAAAAACTGGCATATAAGAACAGAATTAAGGGCCATATTCTGGCAGAAGACGTTATCGACATGACCACAGGTGAAGTCCTTGCAGAAGCCGGAACAACTGTATCAGAGGAACTTGCAGTAAAAATTCAGAATGCGGCTGTTCCATCGGTTATGATTCAGACAGACACAAAGAACGAAAAAGTTCTCTCCAATATGACAGTAGATATTGCATCTTACGTTGATTTTGACTGCAAAGAGTTAGGTATCAATGAGGATGTTTATTATCCTGTGCTTGCCGAAATTCTTGCGGAAAACGAGACAGAAGAAGATTTAAAGGATGCAATTAAGAGACGTGCTCACGAACTGATTCCAAAGCATATCACAAAAGAAGATATCTTTGCATCCATTAATTACTGTATGAATATCGAGTATGGTATTGGTAATCAGGATGATATTGACCATTTAGGAAACAGACGTATCCGTGCAGTTGGTGAATTGCTCCAAAACCAGTATAGAATTGGTCTTTCAAGAATGGAAAGAGTTGTTCGTGAGAGAATGACAACTCAGGACCTGGAAGGCGTTTCTCCACAGACATTAATTAATATAAAACCTGTGACAGCAGCAGTGAAAGAGTTTTTCGGAAGTTCACAGTTGTCACAGTTCATGGATCAGAACAACCCGCTTGGCGAGTTGACACACAAGAGACGTTTATCTGCTTTGGGACCGGGTGGTCTTTCAAGAGACCGTGCCGGATTTGAGGTGCGAGATGTTCACTATACGCACTACGGCAGAATGTGTCCGATTGAGACACCGGAAGGACCGAACATTGGTCTGATTAACTCATTTGCATCTTTTGCAAGACTGAATGAGTATGGATTTATTGAAGCTCCATACAGAATTGTCGATAAATCCGACCCTGAAAATCCGAGAGTAACGGATGAGGTTGTATATCTTACAGCAGATGAGGAGGATAATTATACCGTAGCGCAGGCTAACGAGCCGTTGGATGCGGATGGACATTTTGTAAATAACAATGTTTCGGGGCGTTACAGAGAGGAAACATCACAGTTTGATAAGAAGAGAATTGATCTTATGGACGTTTCTCCAAGAATGGTATTCTCGGTGGCCACATCTATGATTCCATTTTTGCAGAATGACGACGCAAACCGTGCCCTGATGGGGTCTAACATGCAGCGTCAGGCAGTTCCTCTTATGACGACGGAAGCACCGGTAGTCGGTACAGGTATGGAAGCAAAGGCGGCTGTTGACTCAGGTGTCTGTGTTGTTGCAAAACGTGCCGGTGTTGTAGAGAGATCCACATCAAAAGAAATTACTCTCCGATATGATGATAATGGAGAAAAAGAGACTTATAAATTAATTAAATTTGCAAGAAGTAACCAGAGTAACTGCTATAACCAGAGAGCAATTGTATTTAAAGGAGACCATGTGGAAGCGGGTGAGGTGATTGCCGATGGCGCATCCACGGCAAATGGTGAAATTGCATTAGGAAAGAATCCGTTAATCGGTTTCATGACATGGGAAGGTTATAACTACGAGGATGCTGTACTTCTCAGTGAGAGATTAGTTCAGGATGATGTTTATACATCCATTCATATAGAAGAATATGAGACAGAAGCAAGAGATACAAAACTCGGACCGGAAGAAATCACAAATGACGTTCCGGGTGTAGGTGATGAGGCGAGAAAGGATCTTGACGAAAGGGGTATTATCAGAATCGGTGCGGAAGTCCGTGCGGGAGATATTCTTGTAGGTAAGGTTACACCAAAGGGTGAAACGGAACTGACGCCGGAAGAAAGACTTTTGAGAGCTATTTTCGGTGAAAAAGCAAGAGAAGTAAGAGATACATCCCTCAAGGTTCCACATGGTGAATCGGGTATTGTTGTTGATGCAAAGGTATTTAAGAGAGAAAATGGCGATGAACTTGCGCCGGGTGTAAATGAATCTGTTCGTATTTACATCGCACAGAAAAGAAAGATTTCTGTTGGTGATAAGATGGCCGGCCGTCACGGTAACAAGGGTGTAGTTTCCCGTGTATTACCTGTTGAAGATATGCCATTCCTTCCAAACGGACGACCTCTTGATATTGTGCTGAATCCATTGGGCGTACCTTCCCGTATGAATATCGGGCAGGTCCTTGAAATTCACTTAAGTCTTGCTGCCAAGGTATTAGGATTTAATATCGCTACACCTGTATTTGACGGCGCGGACGAGTTTGATATTATGGATACGCTGGAAATGGCAAATGACTATGCAAATACAGAATGGGAAGATTTCCAGGCAAAATATAAAGATACATTAAGACCGGAGGTAATGGAATATCTGGGAGAACACCTTGATCACAGAGAAGAGTGGAAAGGCGTTCCAATTGCCAGAGACGGTAAGGTAAGATTGAGAGACGGTAGAACCGGTGATTATTTTGACAGCCCGGTTACAATCGGTTTCATGCATTATCTGAAACTCCATCATCTTGTTGATGACAAGATTCATGCCCGTTCCACAGGTCCTTACTCCTTAGTAACGCAGCAGCCACTTGGTGGTAAGGCACAGTTCGGTGGACAGAGATTTGGTGAAATGGAAGTTTGGGCACTGGAGGCATATGGCGCATCATATACATTGCAGGAAATCTTAACAGTGAAGTCTGATGACGTAGTAGGACGTGTTAAGACTTACGAAGCGATTATTAAGGGTGAAAATATCCCTCAGCCGGGAATTCCTGAATCATTCAAGGTTCTTATTAAGGAACTTCAGTCACTGGCTCTTGACGTCAAGGTATTAGACGAAGACGATAATGAAGTTGAATTAAAGGAAAGTATTGACTACGGTGAGACAAACTTTAATGCAATTTTGAACAGTGATAAGAATTACGGTACAAATAAAGAAGACAGCCAGGCTTTTGCACAGGCAGGCTATCAGACGCAGGAATTTGTCGGTGAAGAACTTCAGACTGTCGATGCTGCAGGAAATGTAGTAACAGACGGAACAGAAGAATAATAAGAGAAGGGAGATTTGGACATGGCAGACGTAAAAGGTAGTGAACAGGTGTCATTTGACAAAATAAAAATCGGTCTTGCATCACCTGAAAAAATAAGGGAATGGTCAAGAGGCGAAGTTACAAAGCCTGAAACAATCAATTACAGAACATTAAAGCCGGAAAAAGACGGTCTGTTCTGCGAGAAGATTTTCGGACCAAGCAAAGACTGGGAATGTCATTGTGGAAAATATAAAAAAATCAGATATAAAGGCGTAGTCTGTGACAGATGTGGCGTTGAAGTTACAAAAGCCAGTGTTCGTAGAGAACGCATGGGAAGTGTTGAACTTGCAACTCCTGTATCCCATATCTGGTATTTTAAAGGTATCCCTTCAAGAATGGGATTAATCCTTGATATTTCACCAAGAGTATTGGAGAAAGTTTTATATTTTGCATCTTATATCGTACTTGATCCGATGGAAACAACATTGGAGTATAAGCAGGTACTTACGGAAAAAGAATTCAGAGATGCTTATGACGAGTTCGAGGGAAAATTCCGGGTAGGAATGGGTGCTGAGGCCATTAAAGAATTGCTCACGGCGATTGATCTTGATAAAGAAGCAGAAGCTTTAAAAGAAGAATTATTTGAAGCGACAGGCCAGAAAAAGGCAAAGATTGTAAAGAGACTGGAAGTTTTTGAGGCATTCAGAAATTCAGGAAACAGACCGGAATGGATGATTTTGGATGTGATTCCGGTAATTCCACCGGATTTAAGACCGATGGTTCAGTTGGACGGCGGCAGATTTGCAACATCCGACTTGAATGATTTATACAGAAGAATTATTAACAGAAACAATCGTCTGAAAAGACTTCTTGAGTTAGGCGCTCCGGAAATCATTGTAAGAAATGAAAAGAGAATGCTCCAGGAAGCAGTGGATGCATTGATTGATAACGGAAGAAGAGGAAGAGCCGTGACAGGCCCCGGAAACAGAGCGCTGAAGTCACTTTCCGATATGCTGAAAGGTAAGCAGGGCCGTTTCCGTCAGAATCTTTTGGGTAAGCGTGTTGACTACTCAGGACGTTCCGTTATCGTAGTAGGACCGGAACTTAAAATTTATCAATGCGGTCTTCCAAAAGAAATGGCTATCGAATTGTTTAAACCTTTTGTTATGAAGGAGTTGGTTGCCAACGGAACAGCACACAACATTAAGAGTGCAAAGAAAATGGTGGAAAGACTTCAGACAGAAGTTTGGGATGTGCTTGAAGAAGTAATTAAGGAGCATCCGGTTATGTTGAACCGTGCCCCGACACTGCACAGACTTGGTATTCAGGCTTTCGAGCCGATTCTTGTAGAAGGTAAAGCGATCAAGCTTCACCCGTTAGTATGTACAGCGTTCAATGCTGACTTTGACGGTGACCAGATGGCTGTTCACCTTCCGCTTTCTGTGGAAGCACAGGCAGAATGCAGATTTCTTCTGCTTTCGCCGAATAACCTTCTGAAACCATCCGATGGTGCGCCGGTGGCAGTTCCTTCCCAGGATATGGTACTCGGTATTTACTATCTGACAATGGATAAGATGGTAGACTACACAGAGGATGAAGCAATTGCTTCCCAGGTATCTGAGAAAGCAAAAATATATGCATCCGACGAAGAAATCAAAAAGGATTTGGACAGCGGAAAAATTGCTGCCCATGACATTATTAAATTCCAAGCGGATGACAGAGTCGTAATCTGTACGCCGTTAGATGTACTGGGACGTTACTTTAGTAATGTGAATCAGGCAATTTTAGCTTATGAAAACGGAGATATCTCCCTGCATCAGAAAATTAAGGTTAAGAGAACTGTATTTACAGGTGAGGGAAAGGAAGTTTCCGGAACCATAGAAACAACCCTTGGCCGTTGTCTCTTTAATGAAATTCTTCCACAGGATTTAGGATTTGTTAAGAGAGAGACGGATGAAGATTATCTCAAATTAGAAATAGATTTCCATGTTGGAAAGAAACAGTTGAAGCAGATTCTGGAAAAAGTAATCAATAACCATGGCGCGACAAAAACAGCAGAAGTTCTTGACGATATTAAGGCTATGGGTTACAAATATTCCACAAAAGCAGCTATGACAGTTTCCATTTCTGATATGACCGTGCCGGCGAAAAAGAAACAGATTCTTGCAGAGGCAGAAAAAACCGTGGATGAAATCACAAAGCATTACCGCAGAGGTTTCCTGACAGATGAGGAAAGATATAAAGAAGTGATTGAGACATGGGATGCGGCGGATAAAGAAATTACCGATGCGCTTCTCGGTGGTCTTGATAAATATAATAATATCTTTATGATGGCTGACTCCGGTGCCCGTGGTTCTGACAAGCAGATTAAACAGCTTGCCGGTATGCGTGGTCTGATGGCGGATACAACCGGTAGGACAATTGAGTTGCCGATTAAGTCAAACTTCCGTGAAGGTCTTGACGTTCTGGAATACTTTATTTCCGCTCACGGTGCCCGTAAAGGTCTTTCCGATACAGCGCTAAGAACAGCCGATTCCGGTTATCTGACAAGAAGACTGGTAGACGTTTCACAGGATTTGATTATCCGTGATGTTGATTGCTGCGAAGGCAAGGCGATTCCGTTTATGGAAATTGAAGCGGTTGTAGACGGTAATGAAGTTATCGAGAGTCTGGAAGAGAGAATTACAGGCAGAACTGCCGCTGAAACAATATATGATGCCGATGGCAATATGATTGTTAAGGCAAATCATATGATTACACCAAAGCGTGCGGCTCAGATTGTTGCAACCGGCGCGACAAAAGTTAAAATCAGAACAATTCTTACCTGTAAATCACATGTCGGCGTCTGTGCAAAATGTTACGGTGCAAATATGGCTACCGGACAGAGAGTTCAGGTAGGTGAAGCTGTCGGTATTATTGCGGCACAGTCCATCGGTGAGCCTGGTAC